>NZ_JBHIND010000039.1:0-1315 GCF_042194695.1 Bartonella sp. CM86QHHN | reverse complement strand
TAATCTAATATTCAAACAAATTTTTAAATGAAATGGTTATAAGGAGGCGCCCCCGCCGCGCCCGCGCCGTTATTTAAGCTGTTTTCCTATGAGGACGACACATAACAAAGCAAATTTCACCATAAGGAGAAAGGCGTTCTGTATAAACATTATTCATTGTGTCACCACAAATATTCTTAGTAACAATAGCCATGCCACATGCATTGGCATTTTCATAAACATGCACTTTACTTACAATTTTTGCACTATCGAAAACATGGGCATTATCATACACATGGGCATTGGCAAAAACCTTTGCTGAATCGTAGACGCGAGCATTACCATATACAAAACCACCAACACCTGCATTGCCATAAACCTGCGCATTTTCGTAAACACGACCAGGGCTCACAACAATGGCTTGATCACCAACCCAGCAATTACCATCATGGGAAAGATTTTCTTCAGATTCAATATAGCCACCAAGTTGACCAGCTTTAACATCACCAAAATCTCTTAACGCCTTAATGCGATAAAGTTTCTTACCCTCACGAAGAATTGTTTGATTGGTGAGTTGATATTTTTTTACAGAATTCTGCATAATAATTACCTCGTATTTTAACATTTTCATTGACACCCCTAAGGGCGCCGGGCGCTGAAAAACACGGATACGAGACCGTCGTTACACTTTCCCCTATGAAGGGTATTGTATAGTATAACCACACCCGGCAAAATCGTTATATGCCAATAAGAGCACAAAAGAAAGCCAGTATATTTTAAAAACATGGGAAGAGGTCGTTTCGTAACCTATCCGCTCGTATTACAGTGTTTTTCAAGCACTTGCCGACCTTAATAAACGAGCTTTTCTTTAAAGTCAATACGTATTTTTTATTTTTTTCAATTTTTTTCATTTTGATACCTACCTAATTGAATACCAAGTGCTTTCTCTAGCTCGTTGTCTATATCATCATAAGTTTTCACTGCTTTAACTGTACGTTTTTTGATTTCCCTATTCACCTCGTCTATCAACGCTTCGCAACTCAATACGCTTCTTGGCAAATCACCACCGTATATCCAAGCTTTCACTTGCGCCTTGGTACTGTAATCAACATTCTCAGGCATCTCATGATACTGACCACCATCGAATTCCTCATATTCTCTCATACCATCTTCGTATTCATAGAGATTGTAAAAATACTCTGCCACCCCTAATCCCCATGGGGCATGCCCCACCGCCGTTGCAACGAACTTTTTTCCCCCTTCTGTTTACGTTTTTTTAAAAACATCTGGTTTAATATCCCCTATCTAAATCCATAACTTTACCAATGGGTTTATT
>NZ_JBHIND010000098.1:0-1206 GCF_042194695.1 Bartonella sp. CM86QHHN | reverse complement strand
AATCCAATCTTCACAACGTAAATCCGCATCACCGTAAATTTTTACATTTCCGTAAATGTGTGTATTACCGCCAACTTTTGCATTTCCATAAACGCTTGCCTTATCGTAAACATATGCTTCATAATAAACATGAGAATTGCCATAAACATGTGCATGATCAAAAACTTTAGCGTCACCGTAAACGTATGCATCACCGTAAATTTCTGCATAATTGTAAACTTTTGCTTCATCAGAAACGAGTGCATCTCCATAAACCCGCGCATCACCATAAACATAGGCATAACCGGAAATATGTGCATTTTGATAAACACGAGCATTATCATAAATCCTAGCATAATCTCCAACCCAACAATCGCCCCCATGACTAAGATTGCCTTCCTTTTCAATAAAACCGCCAAGGTCACCTTTTTTGACATTTCCAAAATCTTTTAATGCACGTATGCGGTAAAGCGTGCGTCCGCCAACTTCATCCATTTCATCAGTCAATTCGTATTTTTTTTCCATGATTTATCCCCCTACCTTAAAATAGCGTCACTTCCATAAAATGCTGTATCGCCGGCTACTATGGCATTACCACGAACTTTTGCGTTATTATAAACTTCGGCATCATCATAAACCTTCGCATTTTCAGAGATATATGCATTTTGATAAATACAAGCATTGCCTCCAACCCAGCAATTATCATCATGGCTAAGATTCCATTCACTCTCGACAAAGCCTCCAAGGTCGCCTTCTTTGACATCATCAAAATCTTTTAAGGCGCGTATGCGATAAAGCGTTATTCCATCAATTTTGATTGTTTCATCAGTGAGTTTATATTTCTTTTTTATCATGATAACCTCCTCTTAATGCATGCTTTGTCTTTTAAGCTCTTGAGACAGCACACCAATTCCTTTTGCTGTGACTTTTGCGCAAGGAATGACTTTTTCTATTCCACTCGCGGTTTGAAGCGTGATGGTTGAACAATCCATAAGTTGCTTTTGGATTTTATCTTGATACGGTAGCAAATTCCCACCCGCTGCACGTCTGTAAATCCACCCTTTTTGCTGTAAGAATTGAATGAATTGTTTTGGTTGCATCTCGAGTATTTTAGCAGCTTCTGTAAGACCAAAGAGCCCATCATGGCGCTGTAAGCTTTCAAGAGCCATGGCTTTTGGTGTTAAATCTTCAATGATGGTGTCTTTTTGATCTATTTGACCTTGTAGG
>NZ_JBHIND010000042.1:0-14389 GCF_042194695.1 Bartonella sp. CM86QHHN | reverse complement strand
TTTTTTAAAAAGCTCTTATAAGAAGATGTGAATTGCAAATCGAGAGCTTTCTCCGCCTTTTCAATCCGTAGATCATCAGCCACATTTTCTTCAGTACGAAAATTGATAATATCATTATATTTATCAACTAATACTGCAACATCAGCTAAGGTATAGGTTTTCACAAATCTTCCCCTGCGTGCTCTTTAATTCTTTTACAGAGAAATTCATAAAAATTACTTGCATAATAATGTGACGCTCCAGATGGAATCTTGACGTAGAGTGGGCATTCACCATCCTGAAACTGAGTATAATCAAAGTAAAATGTCTCCCCAAAATCAGTTCTACTGACAACAAGCTGTTCTAATGTCGCAAAACCATGTTTCCTATGATATAAGTTTTTATGCACAATATCACCAGCAGGATGATCCTCAAAACTTGCGTTATAAATGCTAAAAATTTCCTCATAACCAATTTCTCCTCCCTTATAATTTTTTAAAAAATCCTTATAAGAAGTTGTAAACTGTAAACCGAGAGTTTTTTCTGCCTCTTTAATCCGTACATCACTAACTGCATCCTCTGCAGTACCAAAATTGATAATCTCATCATCATATTTATTTACTTTATCAATTAATTGTACAACATCAGCTAAAGTATAAGTTTTCATAGGTTGTTCTCCATAAATTATTATTTTTTAGTTGCTATATCTTTCTTTTCATAATCTTTAGCACGTTCCTTCCAGTATTTCGTCCTCCATTTATCGAATAGGTCTCTGTCAATAGCTGATCCCATTGTATTAGGATTAATATGAATAACTGAATTATGTTTATTATGAAACGCATTTGTAACCTCTGCTATGGGACCATCATGTGTTTGCAGCATATGATGCAATTCAATGGGATTTTCATTAAAGTCAAGAGGTGCTCTTCCTGTTTTCATCCTTTCAATATTTGTACCTTTTACTTCTTTTCCTTTTACTGTCCAACTAACAATCTGGTTAGGATCAAACAGATCATCTCTCTGATAGACTTTGTTTGTCTGAGTAATTTTTTCTCCCTTGTTAGTTATTTCAAACTCAACCTCAATAGGTTTTGACCAGAATTTTCTCTCTTGCCCCAAATATTGAGTTGCAATAGCTTCATCGCTCATTTTTTCTAGCGATTGTGCGATTTCTTTCCCCACATGCGCAGTATTTACTTCAGAACTAGTTGCTCCCGTTATAGCCGCTTCTTCAGCTTTAGCAGCAAATTTGATGAGATCTTTTTCTACAAGCTTTCCCGCAAGCTTTACGCCTCCCTTGGCTGCTGAAACAGCACCGTCAGTAAGCACTGTAGAACCCACTATATAAGCCACATCTCCTAATGGTTTACCTAGCATTTCGCCAGATTCAGCACCAGCACTGAATGCTCCATCCCCCCCTTTCTCCATTGTTTCATGTATGTGATCTATATGCCCCCCAAAGGAATCCTTTATGTGATCTATACGCCCTCTAAAGGAATCCTTAACACCTCCCCAGAATTGACCAACTCCTTCCCAGAGTTGACCAGCACCTTCCCAGACATCATCAAATATATGCCCACTCGTGGCCCAAGCTTTTGCTGTTCCAACGCCTTGAAGGGCATTTTGATAGATCTCATCAACTGAACTGTTTCCTATTGCCGATCCTAATTCTTTAACGTCATGAACTGTCGCATATATTCCGTTTCCTATTGCCGATCCTAATTCTTTAACGTCATGAGCTGTCTCAGATATTCCGTTTCCTATTGCTTTTACGGCACCAACAATCATACCCTTCGCAAGACCTATCCCAAAAATCCTATCTTGCTCTTCATCAATCTCGAACCATTTTTCGTTAACATCTCTTCGACACTGATCATCAGGGCACTCTTCTAACTCTTTCTTCATCTGAGCGCGTTGTGCACTACCCAAAAAGTTATTTGCAGCGGCATTACCTGCGGCATCAGCGCCGGCATCAACATTGCCACCGGCAAGGGCAGCGGCAACGCCCCCAGCAGCCCTTGCAACATCAATGGTGTGGTCTCTAAAGTCAGCAAACTGCGCATCAATCTTTGCGTTTATACGCGCTTGCTCTTCCGCAGTTGGGGTGCGACCGTTTAGATCCCCCATTTCCTCTTTCACAATGCCTTGCACCCACAATTGAAACTGGAGCATAGCTGTGGCTTCACCCACAGCACCCCCCACAGCACCGGCTGTGCAAGCACCGCTCGCAACAGCGCCTTTTAAGCAGCCAAGTCCTGCATGGGCAACGATCTGCGTGACCGTATCTATTTTGCCTTCAGCCTTGGCGGTACCGATTTCTTCTGCCAACGATTTGCCAACCGTATCAGACAGGGCGATGCGCAGATTGTTAAAAAAGTTCTTGTCAAGAGAGCCACCCTCAAGAGCCGTTTGAACGCCTGTGCCAATGGCGGCTTTGATCAAGTTCTTTTCCGCCTCACGGGTGATGCGATCAACCAGAGGAGCCGTTTTGGGCAAGGATTGCCCAACACCAGCCATTTCGGTTAGTTGGCTGGTTAAGCCTGCTGTCAACATCGACGAGACAATGCTGAGAATATTCTTTGAAGAGCCAAGCTCATGCAAGGCACCGGCAATATTGCCGCGATTATTGACAAGAGCCACAGCGCTTTTGTTAATCAGCGCTTGGACACCAGCCTGTATCGCCGCATTCATGGCCGTACTCGAGCCAAGCCCCAAAGCACCGGTAATGGCACTGGCAGCGCCAGAGGCTGCTCCGCCCGTAACCGCCGTGACAGCCAAGGCCACGAGAGCCGCACCGGCTTCTGTCAGCCCTTGGGCTTTATAATCCCAGTCTTTAAATTCAGCCTTAACTGCTTGCCAATCAACTTGCTTGGATAATTCTGGATCATCACGCAGTTGCTTGATCCATGCTAAGCCTGGGGAGCGAGATAATTGCTCAAGAGATTTGTCTAAATCACCGGTTGCCTGATACTCAACAACAAAGCCATCACCCGCATCAAGCTTTATGCCACCCTTAGCATCTATGGTGACATGCTCGATGGTCTCCTTAAGGTAACCTTTATCGCTCTCACTCCACCACACAAGGTTTTCATTACGCTGATAAACGTCCTTAAAATCTTGATCCTTGTTGGTCAGAAACTTGATCTTCCCCGTATCTGATGCCAAATGCGTCTGACCACCACTTTTTGCCCCTATGGCATCAAGCGTGAGATCCCCATTTTGCGCATGCATGGAGAGGTTGCCCTCTGTTTCTATCGTGGTTTTGTTTGTAGTAACTTCTGTTGATTGTTGACGAAACTTATTCTTTTGCTTCGATTTGTCGCCTTCTTTGCCCCTCAGATCCAAATCAAAACTGTTAAAATCTTGCTCTGAAATCGCGTTGAGAGCGCCACCACTGGTGAAATCTCCATTGCCCTTGGTTTTAAACTTTCCCTCAAGGTTCAGTTCACCACCTGTGACAATGGTCAAATCTCCATCACTGTTGACTTCTGTCAAACGGTGCTCACTGCTTTGGGCGTTATAATGCCCTTTTTCCAATGTCTCCTTATGGTCACTCTCTAGCACTAATGAACCAAACGTAGCAGAACCATCGACAATCACCGTCGTCGATCCACCACTGCTCCATTGGCCACCAGTCATGCTTAAATCGCCAAGGGAGTGAATGTTTAAATCCTGTATAGAAATGATTTGAGCCTGCTGCCCGATCCGATCAACAAAACCATATTCATTCGTGTCACGGATTTTTGTAGTACCATCAATGATTGTCTTCGCATTGAGGGTGATGATATCCCCCAGAATAACCCCTGAAGAGTTGGCTAAAAGATCGCCACTGCTGAGATCTACAGCACCGCTGCCAAGCAAAAAACCACCATTATTGAACAAAGTTTGCGTAGTCGAAACATGCAATGCACCATTACTTGATATGGTGCCACTATTGGTAAGACGGTCCGTCTCTATAGTGACGCCATTGCCTTTCAAACGTGCACTGGCAAGGTTTCCTTGCTGCGTTTTTGCCCCATAAACATCTTGTGCTAAAGAAGTGTTTGGTGCCAAATAAACGTGGGGTACCAAGACCTCTTGTCCATCAACAAGGTGGGTCTCAAGCCAGATCATATCATTTTTGATCCCAGCAATCTGCTGAGGCGTTAAGGGCTTGCCTAGCTCTAACCCCAAGGGATCTTGCTGCTCCACAGCATTGTCATAGAGCCTTTGCATTTGAGCATTGGGATCTTCAACATCAAGAAGAGTGCGATTACCTGTCAGCTCAAAGATTTGCTCACCCACCAGACGATATTCAAAATAAGCATCCCCCAACTTTTTGAACACGTGCTCAGGCTTATAATTGCCAATCTTTTTTAAGTAATAGTCCGATCCTAAAAATTTGCTTGGATTGATAAAGTCCTGTCGCGTCTCGATTAAAAATGGCACATCCGGTGTTTGGGTCTGAGCCAATTCTGTCTTGACAGAGTTAAGCCCATCTTGCGTTGGCACTTGTATGGATTCTGGTGCGGGTGTTTTTGCGCTTGGTGCAAAAAGCCCTTTGTGCCCTTTCAAACCATTGATAATCCCATCTAATCGATCATCACTAATCAGTGGTTTGGAACCGTCAAAATCGGTGTTTTTAACACCAGCCAAACCTTTATCGCCAGAGCTTAAGCCAACTTGCTCAACCCCCTCACGCACCGCATGATTGTCAATATAGCCTGTCAACTTGGCATCAAGCGTGCCACCAGCTTCAATCGTGCCGTAAACAGCATCATAAGTGCGTTTGAGTGTTTGGGTAAAAGTAGGACCATCCCATTCTTCTGCACCGTTTATACATGCTGGATTTGTGATACTACATTGCTTATGTCTGTAGCGCGTTTCCGTTACAATCTTAGTTGTTTCGATTAAATCGCGCCCCTCATTGAGCAGCGTATCGCCATGCATCTCAATGTTGCCATTGGCAGCAATCAAGCTATAGCTATTGCGGATATCACCGGCATTAATTGTCAGATGATGTCCTACTAAAATCTGTGCAGCATTATTGGTAAAATGAGGCTGCTGACGAATGATCGTGGTGTCGATATTTTCCTTGATACGTAAATGATCAATATTTTCGACATCTTTCCATTCTCCTCGCACGTAACTGTGAGAAATCACTTTATCGCTAACTTCAACTCCACCTTCACGCATGTTGGTAAGCGCTGAGACATTGAAGGTCATATCGCCGGACACGGCTTCTAAAAGACCCGAGCTGTTGATCACATGACCAGCCCGCTCTCCACTTAAACCACGGATGATGAGATTGTCTTCAGCAATGACATCGGCAAACTTATTGATAAAATCCCCATCTAAGGAGAAAATGGCAGATTTCTTGGCATAAATCAGCCCACTATTACTCAGATCAGCGCTCACATTGAGCGCGACCCCATCACCACTTGAACCAATACTGCCGGCATTGTCCAAAACATCTGCGGTTAAGACAAAAGCACCACCACTTTTGAGAACACCGTCTTCACCATTTAAAACCAGAGCAACTTGCCCCAATGACGGATCATGACTTTTTGCCACAAGCGTAAAACTGTTACTGGCTAAAAGCTGACCTGAATTGGCTAAAGACCCAAGCTTCGCATCAACAACACCGCCCACCATAATACCGGAATTGCTTAAAACATCATGACTGTTGAGAGTCAGTACCCCGCCTTGCGCTTCCACAAGCCCAGTTTGGGTGAGTGTGCCTGCCTTCAGCGTTACATCATAGGCGCCAACCTCACTTGTCTCGCCCATTGTCAATATGCCATCACTGGAAAGCTCTATCCGCTTTTTAGAGACAATGCGCCCCGTTTGGCTGAGATTTGTTTGCGCATGCAAAGCAATGGTATCATTGCTTTCTATTGTGCCACTATTGCTTAAATCACCGTGGCTGGTCAGTTGAAGGTCACCACGCTCAATCTCTATGTGCCCTGCTTGGATCACACTATCAGCAACAATATTGACTGCCCCTTGCGTAGAAATAAGACCATCAACATTCTCAAAACTGCCCACATCAATGCGCAAACCATCCCGCGCTAAAACATGCGCACCTTCATCATGTGTAGCGTTTTGTTGCTCTGAATTTGTCGTTTCAGCGCTTTTATTGACAAAAGACGTTGCAACAATCTTCATCTCACCGGCTAAAGCACTGAGAAGACCAGCCTCATTATTTATATGACCAGCACGTGTCTCTTTCAGCCCACCAATGCTGAGAGCCTCTTCTGCAATCATTCTGCCCTGTGTGTTGGTCAGATTACCATCACTGAATAGATCCATAGATTTTTTGGCGTAAATCAGCCCACTATTGCTGACATTTCCTGCCACATTGAGCGCAACATTCTCACCACTAGAGCCAAGCGCACCGACATTGTCTAATTGCCCTGCGGTCACAACAAAAACACCACCACTTTGAAGGACACCTTCGGATGTATTCTTCAGAAAGGCTTGTTGCGGATCGGCGCCTTCTTGTGTGCTTACCATCAAATGCAAATCATCGGTTGCAATAAACGTCCCTTGATTGGTAAATGCACCAATATGAGCATCGACACTCTCACCGCGCATTGTGCCGCTATTTGCGACCCCATCACGCACTTGAAGGGTTAATGCTCCTTCTTGGGCTTCCACAGTCCCTGCTTGGGTTAAAGCATCAGCACTTAAAACCACATCATAACTTAAAATCGTGCTCTCTTGAGAGGTTGTGAACATGCCCCCCGCTGTCAAGGCAACCTGCTGCATACTGATAATATCACCCGTGTGATTGAGGGCACCATGGGCATCCAGCGTTATCTTCCCATTAGACCAGACAGTGCCTTCTTGGATCAGGGCACCGTGATGCGCATAAAGGTCAATTTTTTGCTCTGCCACTAAGCGCGCACGTGATGTAAGCTCTGTTGCTTCCACCAAAAGAGAACCGCCGGCGCTATAATGTCCAGCGCCTACAGTGAGCGCATCATCGGCGCTCAAGACAATATTCCCCTTGGCACCAATATGGTTGTTTAAAGCGCTGATTTGATTGGTTTCAATGGTTAGATCGCCAAGGGAAGAAACCCCTGTTTGATCATTGTCTTGCATGCGGCTTAGATCAATTGTTGCTGCTTGGATCTCTAAAAGATCACCGGCGGCTATCCGCCCATTCCCCGCCTCAAGCTTTGCTGCCTGTAAATGCAAAGAACCCGTCGCTGACTGTTGACCATCACTCCCAATACCGCTTGCTAGAAGAGCATGAGACTGGAGCTTGATCAGATCGGCGTGCACATCAACAGTACCGCTTGCCGCAACGCGAGCATTTTTTTCCAGTTCAACATGTTTCAAAGCCTTCAGTTCAACCGCTTCTTCTGAAAAAAGCAGATCTTTCACATGTACACTGTCGTGGTGAGAATGAGCCTTCACCGCTCCTTTGGCGCGTGCTTTAGCAATCACCAGCTTGCCATCACTTGTCAATCTCATGGCGCCTGCATTGGCAACCATGTCTCCGCGCATCTTAACGCCGGCGCCTTTATCATTGGCAATCACGCGGATCTGCCCCGCATACATTCCACCAAACTCACTGGAATCAATCGCCAATTCCGGCTCTTTGCCATCAGAACCAAGAGAAGTTGCTTCGCGTTTGTCATAATCAAAATGATTGCGCCCCGCGATAACAGCCAAATCTCCTTTGACCTGTATGGGACCCCCGACACTGATCTTGCGCGAAACAAGATCAAAAATATCTAATGCACTCCCATCAGCCCCACGAGAGCCTATGGTGATATCACCACCCTCAACACGCAATCCACTCAAAGCGCCATCGGCTCCAATGATCGGTTGTCCAGTCGATAAAGTCACCCGTGGTGTATTAATAAAGCCACAACCGTTACAGGTAATCCCATTGGGATTGGCGATAATAACATCCGCCATATGCCCATGTACTTCGCTCACGCCTTCAAGACGCGAGCGATTGGCACTCACCACTTCATTAAGAATAACCTTTGCTGCACCGCTATAACGCAAATTGCCGTTGCCAGGCACCAATCCCCCAAGCTGTGAACGCGAAACCTCCTCAGTCGAATTGTTCAAAATCACGCCATGGGTATCAACATTGAAACTGTCATATTTGTTATGAGAAAGACCCTGTCCATTGGGGCGAACAATATCAATCAGCGGCACATCATTGCCGGCTTTCCCCACCGTGGGGCGGAAAACAGAGCCAACCCCATCAGCTGCTTTAATCCCTTGGCTCTCTTGTGCAACAGGACTTCGCGCTCCAAGCGCTTGTGCTTGCAACAACAAAGGCTGAAAAGCTAAGCAAAAACTTAAAACAAGTGAAAGCCCTTTATGGATCCCTCGCTGCAAAACACAAAGAACGCGCTGCCATAGCTTGTATCCATATCCCAATCTATGCTTTTGATCTTTCAATCCCCGCATCTTCAGCTCCTCATAAAATTCTTTATCTCTTTTAAAAAAACAACCCATATGGGTATAAACAGCGCAGCGATATTTTTACCGCCCATTTGCTCTAAAATCTTAATAATGCCCGCACTTGAAATAACCCTGTCGCATTTCCCTTTTCTCGCACTGTCGATTGGGTTAAAATATTCGAATAAGACACATCAATATCCGTAATGTCTCCGGTTGCATGGAAACCAAGAGTTGCCCCAACGAGGCTCCCGCCAAAACTGTTTTTGTTTACATTATTGGCTACAGCCCCCAGATCAAGCGCCATATAAGGGGCAAATTGGCTCATAAATTTACGCCCCATTCTCGAAGAAAAACCTGGCAACAACAGCGACAATTCATTGCGCCAAAACGCCCCATTATTGCCGTAATAAATCGCCTCACGCACCCCACGCACAGAGGAACTACCACCAAGCGATATTTGCTCTGAACTAAACAATGTGTCGGGTGATAATTGTCCTGAAAACAGCGTGTTATAGCGAAAGTTATATTGTTTGAGCGAAAAAGGACGCATGTAGCCTAGGGAAAAAGACAATTTGGAAAATTGCCCTTTGGGTGAATTTTTTGTTGCATTCTCTTGCTCTTTATCGTCATAAGCGCCAAGAATTGCCAACCCTTTATGAAACCCTATATGCGCGCTTAATTCTCCTCCAAGCCACTTGCGCGAGTGATCAAGCTCAAAGGTTGCAATAGCTAGTTTACGGCTGGAAACATCAACCCGACTGCCCATAATAAAATTATCAGAATATTTCCATGTCAACCGTCCTGTAAGCCAGGTCTTTCCCTCTTGATCACGGTCGATAACCCGTGAAATCCACGGTGTCAGCGATAAAGACTTGCCCGCAGTCATAATATCGGAAAATATTCCCTTAACACTCGAATGATATTGGCTCCACGTCCCATCAAAACCCGTTGTCCAAGTGCCATAGGGTAGAGAAAATGATCCCGTTAGAGTATCACTATTGGGGCGCTTGTGAGAAAAATGATACGGACTACCATCCATAGAACGCTGATAGCTAAACGACCATTGATCATTGATCCCCAACAGATCATCAAAAGAAAGGCTCAAGCGCGTTTGATAAAGCCCTGTTGCTTTAGCGCCAAGATTATCGCTGGAAAGCGTAATAAGCCAAGGTTTCTGTTTTTCAATATGAACATCGAGTATCGAACCACCCGAATTGCTCCCCGCACCAAGATTAATGGTGGCTTGGCGTGAGAAAAGCCGATTGATTTGATCAAGCCCTTGCTCTATCTGGCGCAGATTGGTCGGCTTTCCAATAAGGTTTGGAAAAGCCGTGGTGATTTCTCCTTGAAGTCTCCTCTCAACTTTATGCCCATCCAGAGTGATATCTTCCATCACACCTTCAACTACAACAATCTTGAGATGACCGCCGCTTAAATCTTGCTCAGGCAAATAAGCCCGCACCGCAATATAGCCGCGCTTCATATAAAGCTTGGTCACCGCTTTGAGCACTTTATTGATTTCGGCAATCCCCAAACACCGTCCTTCCCAAAGAGAAATGGCTTCATGAAGGTCGGTATGAGAAATCAACTGAACATCAACAAATTCAATGCTTTTGATCAGCAAACAGGTTGTACTAGGCGAAGCACCATAGGCAGATGTGGTATCATCGTCTGGCAAAAATATCCCATGTGTTTCGTTTCTACGGTGCAATCGTTGAAAACGCTGTTGTTGTGTTTGTTGTCGTTGGATGCTCTCTGATTGATTAATCGCTTTCTCACGAATGTTTTGGGCAAAACTCGGCAACGAGAAAAGGCACAAAATAGCCGCAAAAACAAAAATGAAAAAAAATCTATGCATTCATTGTGCCCTCAAAATGAGCAACAAAATGAACC
Organism: Bartonella sp. CM86QHHN; assembly: GCF_042194695.1. NCBI lineage: Bacteria > Pseudomonadati > Pseudomonadota > Alphaproteobacteria > Hyphomicrobiales > Bartonellaceae > Bartonella > Bartonella sp. CM86QHHN. The sequence goes on along the minus strand of NZ_JBHIND010000042.1, from coordinate 4,105 downwards.
ATATCGTCAGCGTCACAGAAAAAATCGCCAACCGCGTAACAATTTTTTAATTTTTTGATGAGAATAATACTTATAACATCTGAGAAAAAAGCATAGACTGTACTGTATACACCTGCTTTATGAGTTGTGCAAACCATATCATTTCCCCCGCTTTTGAAGATTTTACAATGACACTGTTAAATGACAATCATACACTCTAATATGCTTCTTAATTTTAAGGTGTTGCATGTAATATAATCTTGAGCTTCAAGTAAAGACTGTTATTCATAGAATATACCAAATTTATTGGAACTGTTACATATTAGAGACAACAAAAAACACTCCATTATTATCGCTTGATAAGAAAAATAGCATGACAATCGCTTATTTACTAAAATAAGAAAAAAGAAAATGCGTAATGCTATAACTGATGAAGGATTAGCATATTTAAAAGCCGCTTATCCTAATGAAAAAACACTAAAGATGATCTGTTTTATTATGTTTACAGTCTTTTGCATTCAGAAGATTATCGCACCCGTTATGCTGATAATTTATGCAAAGAATTGCCTCGTATCCCTTGCGTAAAAACGGCTGATGATTTTTGGAAATTTGTGACAGCAGGGCGTGAACTCGGTCATTTGCACGTAAACTATGAAACTGTAGAACCTTATCCTGTCACCTTTAAAAAGGGTAATCCAAAACAGACAGAAATCTCTAATCCCGAAAAATTCTATTATGTAACTGAAATGAAATTCGCAAAAATTAAGGATAGTAAGGAAAAGAATAAATCAACTGTTATTTATAATAGCAATATCATCATGACAGATATCTCTCTTGAATCGGTTATGGGGCGTCAATGCGTTAAGACAGATAAAAAGAGTGGTATTGTTAATGATGCTAATCACTATGCTGTTGAAACCATTGGCAACCCTGCCTACCCTCTAGAGTTATTGCAGAGGGTTATTACCGTAAGTTTAGAAACAATGAAAATTGTTAAGAACCTACCAAAATTAGAAATAAGAGAAACCGAATAACTTATAAAGCATGCTCACATAATGAGAGTGATAACCTTACAAGGGGTATAGAGCTTATAACCATAATCTATACCTCTCTTGTTAAGTTGATTACATACAATCTTTAAAAAGAGTGTTTATATGCGTTATTCTAAAAAGAAATCATTTGCACTTTTAAATACTCTTATTTGGATTGCTTTAAGACTTTTAAGAAACCCACTCTTAAAATGAATTAAATTTTTTTACATTGCCTTTAAAAGATTATACCGTAATCTAAAATGAGTGCTTTATTGTTTTCAAAAGCTTTGTTTAAAGAGAGTTATGTATATTCATTTTACTTATAGGTTTTGAAGGTGTAAAAACCGTCAAAACCCCTTCAAAACGTATATTATTAGTTGAATTTATAGGTTGTGTTATCAATATGAGTTGTTTTTTTAAGATCTGTAAAATCTTAACCTATTGAAAAATAACGTTTTTACTTTTTATCGTTTTTTTATCTAAAAGGGGCAACCCTCAAAACTCAAAACCCCTTCAAAACTCATAACTATAATGATCTTGATAGCATTTCTTATGAGTTATAAACCATCTTTTGAAAGGCTTTAAAGGATCACATGCTTTTTATAAAGCACGTTGTAATCATTCTCTAAATCATAAGATTATCATTCAAAAGAACTGATAAAATTCATAAAAGGGATTTTGATAACGTAATCAGTTTTTACTTTCCTATGCTTTTCATAAGACACGTTTTAATGACTCACTCAAATGATCACTTTTGTCAGTTCAATTTACTGACACATAACTGACAGGTTTTAATCAATTCACATCATTGGTTATCTTTTAAGATTGTACTCTTGATATGGGTTATGTTTTAAAGATATTAAAATATTGAAATATAATGTTTTTAATTTTTACTCATAAAAAAAATAATAGAGGCNATTATCAGTTTCTATTGAGATGTTTTCATAACAGTCTATAAATCGTAATTATCCTATTTATCGTTTCTCTTATGAAAATGAAAAATGATGCGGTGGCTATAAAGCATATAACAGCTATAGAGAATGCATAAAAACAGCAAGGTTTTATAATCATAATGCAAATGAATGCATTGGTTATAAAGACCATCTCTATAAAAAGCTGTTAAGTTGCAAATATGTTATAAACAAAATTCACAAAAAATTTAAAATTCATTTAGTGACAAAATTGATAGGTTATAAAGTTTAAAATACGCATCATGAGAGCGTTTCTAAATATTATAAATGTATAGATTCAGAAAATAACGCAATCTTTTAAGAAAGCCAATAATATAGCTTTAAAAGCATATAAATATAAAAGAAGCAATTAATAGGCATAAGACATTATCAACACACAACGTATTTAAAAAAATACAAAAAAATATCAAAAAAGATAAAATATTGTTTGACAATAAATACGTATTTTATTATATGAATATTCAAGTGATTAGAAAACACTTTGAAACGACAAGCGGATAGATTACGAAACAATCTTTCCAACGCTTTTAAAAATTGGCTATCTTTTATACTTTTGTTAGTATATGAGGATTTTGTCGGGTGTGTTTACACCATACAATACTCTTTATGAGAAAAGTGTAAGCAGCGGACTTGTCGCCGTGTTTTCTAGCACCCGATGCCCTCTATAGGCTGTTAATAGAAAATTTAATTACGACAAGGTTTTAATTATGAAAAATACAGTAAAAAACACCCCCGTTATCTCTAATATTTCAAATGAAACCGCGCTTGCTAATCAACAAGAGCCTGCAAAAAAATACGAATTTACAGGTGAGACAATAGAGGTTGGTGATTATACTCTTTATCGCATTCGGGCTTTAAGGGATTTTGCTAATATAAAAGCTGGTGATTTAGGCGGTTTTATACATAAGGTTGCAAATTTAGCTCATAATGGTGATTGTTGGGTCGGTGGCAATGCCATGGTTTATGGTGATGCTCGTATTTACGATAATGCCCATGTTTCGGATAATGCAAAAATTACTGGATCTGCAAAAATTTATGAAAATGCAAGGGTCTATGGCAATGCTAGCGTGCATATTAGAGCTGAGGTTTATGGCAATGCGCAAGTATATGAGAACGCATTGGTTTATGGTGATATTTTTGGACATGCTAAAGTGTATGGAAATGCAAAAATTTATGACACTATTTATGGCAAGTTTCTTGATAAAACTAGAATTTATGGCAATGCTGAGGTTTATGATAAAGCACGTGTTTTAGGAACCTCTCAGGTTTATGATAATGCCCATGTTTATGAAAATGCTATAGTTTTTGATAATGCTAGGGTTTGCGATAATGCCCATGTTTGTGGCGCTGCTATGGTCAATAGAGAAGCCAAGGTTTATGGGAATGCTATAGTGACTGGTTATGCCCATGTTTATGATAGGGGCTGCGTTTATGACAATGCCAAGGTTTATGGCAAGGTTTATGGTGGCGCTTGGGTTTCCAATAATGCTTTAATTTCTGATAATGCCGAGGTTTATGATGATGCTCGCATTTATGACAATGCAAAAATTTATGGCAAGGTCCATGGTGATGCTCATGTCTATGGCAATGCCAAGGTAATTGGCTATACTGAGATTGGTGGTGATACCAAAATTGGTGGCAATTATAAAGAACCCGTTATCACTGGTGATATTGTTTTTACAACTGTGTAAATGACGCGCGGGCGCGGCGGGGGCGCCCCTCTTTAAACATTTCATTCTAAAATTCAAATCTATTTATAAAGGAATTGTGCTATGCAAAAAAAGTTTGCACTCACAAATGAGACACGTGTATTTAATAATCAAACTCTTTATCGCATTCGGGCTTTAATAGATTTTGATGATGTCAAGGCTGGTGATTTAGGGGGCTTTATTGAAAGTGAAAACAACCTCTCGCATGATGGCAATTGCTGGGTCTATGATAATGCTCTTGTTTTAAATCCTGCCCATATTTATGAAAATGCCAAGGTTTTTAATAAGGCTATTATAATGGGCTTTGTTTATGGCAATGCTCATGTATGTGATTGTGCCCGCGTTTATGCAAATGCTCATGTTTATGATAATGCGCATCTTTCTTATAATGCTTGGGTTTATCATCAGGCGCGGG
>NZ_JBHIND010000076.1:0-1975 GCF_042194695.1 Bartonella sp. CM86QHHN | reverse complement strand
GATCTCTCCCCCACATTTCTATGGAAAAACCTCTAAACAAAACTGTTTAGCCCGTCAATGGTTAATACATTAATATCCCCATAAATATAAAAGATAAATTTGCTCAACCATATCCCCTTGCATTCATAGAGTGAACCTTTAAAGAACGCCTTATCTATAAGTTTTGAAGGTTTTGAGTATTTTGAGAAACCTTCAAAACCTATCTATAAAATGCGTGGTAAAATGTATCAAAACACTCATTCTGATATCTTAAAGCACATGCTTCATTTGTCTTTTTTCCATAAAATAAACAGCAAATTTCACTACTTTGCTGATCTTATCCTATGCCATGGGCTGTGGATAAACCGCATTTAAAAAACTTTTTGAAAAAAATTTATCCGCTTTTAAATGACTTTACCTCACCTGATACTCGCTATTTATCCTAAATAGATTTAATTGACGTCATTATTAAAGCATTAAAAGATTTTGCTGATATCAAAGCAGGTACCTTAGGCGGCTTTATTGAAAAGGAAGATAACCTCTCTCATGAGGGCAATTGCTGGGACTATGATGAGGCTCTTGTGTTTAAAAATGGTCACGTTTATGAAAATGCAAGGGTTTATGGCAATGCTAGGGTTTATGAAAATGCCAATATTCATGGCATTGCTGTTATTCGTGAAAATGTCGGCGAGTCTACTAAAATAAAAACCTATACTGAACGTCTCTCTCCTTATGGTGAATTAGAGATTGTCTGGGTCTAATCAATAAAGCGGTGTAAATGAAAGTACAGGCGTGGCGGGGGCGCTCCTCTTTCAAATTTTCCTATTCCAAATTTTAGCAAACGTTTATCATATTAGATTGTGAGGGTATCTTTATGTGCAAAAAATACCAATTAACAAATGAAATCAAACAAATTAAAGATAGAATTACTAAGAAAATTACAAACCTTTATCGCATTAAAGCTTTAAAAGACTTTGATGATGTCAAAGTAGGTGATCTGGGAGGCTATATCGAAAAGGAAAGTAACTTATCCCATGATGGCAATTTCTGGGTGTATGATAATGCGTGGGTTTATGGCAATGCCAAGATTTCCTATCATGACAAGGTCTGGGGTAAAGCCTATGGCAATGCAAAATTAAACAGTCAAAGTAAGTGTCGTTCCAAAAAAATGTAAGGTTTATGAAAACGATAATGTTGTCAATATAACTGATAAAACAGAATAAAAATAGATATGGGGGGCGTGCCTTTTTATGGTGTATAAACGCATATAAAATGCATTGCTATAAACATATCATAAAAGAGAGAGTAAAATAAAAGAAAGCCGTGCCAAGTGATATGACGCGGCTTTCAAATAGCGTTTCTTATTGATTAAAATGAATCATCCACAATGGAGTAATGAGTGCATATATACAAAACGTATCATATTGCAAGTGCTCTATGAGAGATATGAAAACTTATCAAAAGAAACGTAAACGATGCGTATGATCTTTAATCACTCGTTGGAATTACAGAGCCTATAACGCTTGTTATGGCTATCAAACAAATTACTCAACATGGCAAAATTGTATGGTATGTACGTATTGGTCACGGCAAACGCATTAGAATACGCGGTACCTATGGAACGCAAGAGTTTGTTGATAACTACAAAAGCGCACTTGCCGAGTTACAAGGACTTATACTTCCTAAATCAAAAACCGGTAAACTTGTTGAAGGTTCATTTGCATGGCTGCTTAAACAATACTTTAACAGCTCTAATTGGCATAGCTACTCTAATACTACAAAGAAACAAAAAGAATACATTCTTATGAAGATATGCGACTCCATAGGAAATATTCCATACCAAGCAATTGAAAAGAAACATATCATAGCCGGTGTTGAACGGCGCAAAGAAACACCAGCAATGGCTAGAAACTTTCTGAAAGCCCTTAATGGACTTTTTAATTGGGCAATTGATCAAGGTCTTTTGGAAAATAATCCAACTTTAGGCGTCAAAAAA
>NZ_JBHIND010000043.1:0-2021 GCF_042194695.1 Bartonella sp. CM86QHHN | reverse complement strand
TCTAACGTCATTCCATCTGTACCACTTATCCAGTCATACAAATGGAATCTTATCCATGGCATACCATTAGACATGCGCGCCCCCTTCTTTCATTAAATATAAATTAGTGATCATAATCCCCCCTTAAAGCTGTTGCGTATTTATGCGTGCGCATGATGACGCGTAATCTATTTATTTGATCTCTTTATTTTTGCCTGTTTAAGAGTGTGAATGCTGCTGTTGGTGTTCATTCTTTTCTGTGGGAGAAGTAGTAAAAGCAGATTGTGAAGATAATTTAGAATCACATGATTGCGTCCTATAAAAAAACGAAAAAAAGTCTTCTGCCTTAATCGGTGCTCCAATTCTGTTGGCTTCATTCAAAAGAATTGGGATATGTTTTGTTGGAATTCTCCCACCAGTTCCACCTTTTGATACAGGACGGAGCCAGACGTACACGCGTGTTCTATGAACCCCAAGCAACTGAGATACCCTACGAACCCCACCTAATAAATTTATTATTTCCGAAAATTGTTTCATAAGTCATATTGTAGCTTATTTAGGTACAAAATCAATAGAAAATGTAACGAAAATCACAAAAGATTTTTTTTCTAACAAAGATATAATGGAAACCATGAATAACATTATGAAAATTTGGCTAAGTGAAGCCTTACAAGAATCTGGATTATCTCAATCATCGCTTGCCAGACAACTAAGTGAGAAGATGCATCGCCCTATCTACCGCTCTGCAGTCAATAAAATGCTGACAGGTGAACGAGGAATAAGTGCACAAGAAGGTATAGCAATTGAGGAAATCACAAAATACCCACTTCCACGAAAAAAAACTATACCCTTAATGGGTTATGTAGGAGCAGGTTCAGAAATTATCCCCTATGAAGATGGTTGGCTTGAAGAAGTGGAAATGCCCCCATATATTACAAAGGATACATACGCAGTAAAAGTTGAAGGCGACTCAATGGAACCTTTCATTGAGGATAAATCTATTTTATTTTATTCAGAAAACATTTCTCCAAGTTTACTTCTTAATAAAAAAGCAATTGTCTATACGCAAGATGGACGTTGTTTTGTCAAAATAATAAAGCAAGGTAGTAAGCCTGGTTTATTTAATTTAGAGAGTTTAAATAGGTTGTATCCAGAAATAAAAGATATTGCATTAATTTGGGCTGCGCCTATAGACTGGATAAAACCACCGAGATTTTAAAATAGTTAAATCATATGAGCATAATTTTCTTCTTATCGTATATTTCTGTTAAGGAGAGAATTATGCAAATATTTGCAAAATAATCGATTAGAATATTAAAATTCAATGTAATTAGTATTATTAAATCTCTAGCTATTCTAAACATATATCCCTTTTTCAGTAATTACAGTTTTAATTTTCTAAGTGACTTTTTATATTTATGTAAAAATTTCTAAAATCGGTACATATGTATTGACACATGTTCCTAAATACGCTACATTGGTATCCATAAACCACGCACAAACAATCGCCAAGAGGCGTTAGGGAGGAAAAATTATGGATAAGCCAATTCTTATAAATTCTGATGAAATCTTATTAGTTGTCTATGATGATGATCAAAACATTGGTCGGTCGGGACCACTGGATGAAAGCCAAGTTCTAAAAATTATTGACGAGGCAGATGATGCAATCCAAATCTTTCGCATCAATCCTTCTGAGAATAATTGTGAAGATATCTCTGAAGAAATTGCAGAAGCATATGTAAAAGAAAATATCGAACATCTCCACGAGGAGAGTAAAGTTCATGACTTTGTACTCGAAAGTGATGCTTACCAAGAACTTTTAGACGAGATCGCAGACGAAAAATATAATGATGAGATTTACGGTACTTATGAACAACAACACCGTTTGCGTCCTTGTGATGTGCTTTAAAAATTCTAAAGGGCGCTTTTAAAAGCGCCCCCTTTTTCCCATCAATCCCACCCAATATGAGGTCCGTAATGGAAAAGCTAATTGCTATCCAGCAAAATACAAACAAACACGAAACAATTCCAACCATGTCTAG
>NZ_JBHIND010000084.1:0-4405 GCF_042194695.1 Bartonella sp. CM86QHHN | reverse complement strand
CTTAGAAGCCAAAAAGGCTTTAAAAAACAATAAGAGATACCGTGTTGTTTGGCAAGTTTTGCATGCTTTACATTCTCATGACGAAAGGCTTGCTCGGACAATTAATCAGATGTCTTTAGGACAAGATAGCAGCCATACGATTGAAATTATAGAGATTAAGCGTGCCAATGAATTAAAAGAGCTTACCACAACGGTTGATGAGATCTCGATACCATCCAAAACAGAAAGTTCTGGACGTGTCATTGGAACAGCAGAAAGCAAATCTCAATCGGTATCTGGAGGACAAGGAGACCTATTCCGCCGTTCTGAATTTTTTGATTTTGTCAAAGCCATTTTTCTGGATAGTTTTAAAATCACGGATTATTGGGGCATTTGGGCGAACAATGTTGCTGAGATTGCTCAAAACCATATCAATCATCTTAAAGATATGATTTCCGATGAAAAGAGTGAAGCCTTTCACGCCTTTGATGCATTCCATAAGGAATTAAAGAACAACGTCAACAGTGAAATCAAGCAAGAGGAAGCGATTGAGATGTTAGCGCAACATCTTGTCACGCGTCCCGTGTTTGAAGCTTTATTTGACGGTAATGAATTTGTACAGAACAATGCCATTTCGCAAGCAATGGACAAGATCTTAAGAGAACTGGATAAAACGAACATTGAAGAAAAAACCAAAGATCTTGATCAATTTTACAAAAGTGTCACATTCTGTACAGCAGGTATTACAGAAACTCATGCAAAACAGAATCTTATTATCAAACTTTATGAAAGTTTTTTTGCCAAGGCATTTAAGAAAACCACGGATAAGCTTGGGATTGTTTATACACCCGTTGAGGTTGTTGATTTTATCATTCATTCTGTTGATGATGTGTTGCGTAATGAGTTTGGAAAAAGCTTGGGGTCACGTGGTGTGTCTATTCTTGACCCTTTCACTGGAACAGGGACCTTTATCACACGGCTATTACAATCCAATCTCATCAAACCAGAGGATATGGAATATAAATTCCGTCATGATATTCATGCCAATGAGATTGTTTTACTGGCTTATTACATAGCAGCGATTAACATTGAATCGACCTATCATAGTCTGATGAAAGGGAATTATATCCCATTCAAGCATATTGGTTTGGCTGATACGTTTCGGATGCTTGAAAAACAAGATTTGATGAAAGGTTTACTAGAGGAAAACAGTGAATATTTAGAGCATCAAAAGAAACTGGATATTAAAGTTATCTTTGGTAACCCTCCTTATTCGGTAGGACAAAAGAATGAAAACGATAATAATCCCAATATATCTTATCCCATATTAGATGATCGTATTCGTGAGACTTATATAGCTAAATCGAAAGCAACTAGTACGCAAAAGTTATATGATAGTTATATCCGCGCTATCCGCTGGGCTAGTGACCGTATTGATAATGCTGGGGTAATCGGCTTTGTCACAAATGCCGGTTTTATTACTGGACATTCTATGGATGGTTTACGCAAATGCCTCGTTGAAGAATTTAGCAGCCTTTATATTTTCCATTTACGGGGTAACCAACGAACTTCTGGAGAACTTTCTCGAAAAGAAGGTGGTAAAATTTTTGGTTCTGGATCTCGAGCCCCTATAGCGATTTCCATTCTCGTAAAAAATCCAAATGCACAACAGCGTGGTAAGATATATTTTCGTGATATTGGAGATTATCTCACGAGAAAAGAAAAGCTTATAATAATAGAGTCTCTTGGTAGCATTGATGGTATTACACGGAGCAAACAAGGTTGGCAAATAATTACACCAGATAAGTACAGTGATTGGCTTGATCAACGTGATGACAGTTTCAAAACATTCTTAGCTATGGGTGTCAAAAAGGGGCATGATAAAAAGCTCTTTGAAACTTATTCTCTTGGTGTTTCAACCAATCGTGATGCTTGGACGTATAACTCAAGCCGTGAATCTGTAAAGAAAAATATGAATAACATGACTGCCTTCTATAATAATGAGGTAAAACGTTTAAATAATACCTATTCACATGCTGATCGTACAGCACGTGCAAAGGTCGTGAATGATTTCGTCAATTCCGATGTAAGAAAGATTAGTTGGAGCAGTACTCTTAAGAGAGAATTATTAAGAGGTAAATTTTCCGAATTTGAAGATAAATGCCTTATTCAAAGCCTATACCGTCCTTTTACACAACAATGGCTTTATTACAATAGCGTCTTTAATGAAGCAGTTTATCAAATGCCGCGTATATTCCCGATAAGACAAGCGGTTGATAATAAGGTGATACAAATTACAGGTATAGGAGCAAAGAAAGACTTTTCTGTATTGATGACTAAAGCTTTGCCTAATTTAGATTCAATAGAAAAAGGTCAATGTTTTCCACGCTATATTTACGAAGATACTACGGTTTCAAAAAGTAAAAGTGAGAAACAATCCCATTTATTTACGCATTCTACGGAGAAAAACACAACAGCTGGTTTACAGAGGCGTAATGCTATTACTGATGAGGGGCTAGAACATTTTAAAGCCGCTTATCCTAATGAAACTATCACTAAAGATGATTTGTTCTATTATGTTTATGGGATTTTACATTCAGAAGATTACCGTGCTCGTTATGCTGATAATTTATGCAAAGAATTACCTCGCATTCCTTGCGTAAAGAGTGCTGATGATTTTTGGAAGTTTGTAACAGCTGGGCGTGAACTCGGTCATTTGCACGTAAACTATGAAGATGTAGAGCCTTATCCCGTGATCTTTAAAAAGGGTAATCCAAAACAGACAGAAATCTCTAATCTCGAAAAATTCTATTATGTGACTGAAATGAAATTCGCAAAAGCAGGTAAAGAGAAAGATAAAACCACTGTTATTTATAATAACAATATCACAATAACAGATATACCTCTTGAAGCTTATGCGTATATCGTCAATGGTAAACCCGCTCTTGAATGGGTTATGGGGCGTCAATGCGTAAAGACTGATAAAAAGAGTGGCATTGTTAATGATGCCAATCGTTATGCTGTTGAAACCATTGGCAACCCTGCCTACCCTCTAGAGTTATTTCAGAGGGTTATTACCGTAAGTTTAGAGACAATGAAAATCGTTAAGAACCTACCAAAATTAGAACTAAGAGAAACTGAATAACTTATAAAGCATGTTCACATGATAGGCATGCTAAATTCACAAGGGGTATAGAGCTTATAACCATAATCTATACCTCTCTTGTTAAGTTGATTACATACAATCTTTAAAAAGAGTGCTTATATGCGTTATTCTAAAAAGAAGAAACTTGCACTTTTAGATACTTTTATTTGGATTGCCTTTAAGACTTTTAAGAAACCCTATCTAAAGTGAATTAAATTTTTTTACATTGCCTTTAAGAGGTTATACCGTAATCTAAAATGATAGCTTTGTTTAAAGAGAGTTATGTATATTCATTTTCTTATATTACTTATAGGTTTTGAAGGTTTCTCACACCCTCAAAATACCTTCAAAAATCCTTTTTATATATATTACAGATTGTATTTACGTGTTGTGTGTAATATGGGTTGTTTATTTGAAAGATTAACTTATTGAAATATAATAACTTTTATTTTGGATTAAAAAATATATATAAAGTGGGGGGTAAAAAGACCCCCAAAAACCCCCATACCCCCCTAAACTCATAACCATAATGGTCTTGATAGCATCTATTATGATTATAATCCCTTTCTTTTGAAAGGCTTAAAGGATCATATGCTTTTCATAAAGCACGTTTTAATCACTCACTAAAATAATCTATTTTGTCAGTTCAATTTACTGACACATAACTGACAAATATATATTATGAATTGAATTTATGGGTTGTCTTTTAATAAAGGTTGCATCATTAAAATTATAACCTATTGAAATATATTGATTTTAATTTTCTCTCATTAAAAAAATAATATAGGCTCTAAAAAGAACTGACAACACTGACACGGTCTATTAAAAGGGATTTTTCTAATCTTTATAATGATCAATCTCTTTTTAGATGTTTTCATAACAAGCAATAAATCGCAATTATTCTATTTATCAACTAGTTGTATAACATCATCTAAGGTATAAGTTTTCATGAATCTTCCCCTGCATACTCTTTAATTCTTTTGCAGAGAAATTCATAAAAATTACTTGCGTAATATTCAGAATCTTCAGATGTATACTTGAGATAGAGTGGGCATTCACCATCGCGAAACTGCTTATAATCAAAATAAAAGGTTTCACCAAAATCAGTTGTGCAGATAACAAGTTGTTTGGGGTCCGTAAAGCCATCTCTTCTATCGAGCAAATTTCGGTAAACAATATCACCAGCAGGAATACCTGCACAGATTTCATAAATACTGAATATTTCTTCACCTCCAATTTCTCCTCCTCCATAATTTTTTAAAAAATTCTTATAGGAAGAGG
>NZ_JBHIND010000036.1:0-6475 GCF_042194695.1 Bartonella sp. CM86QHHN | reverse complement strand
CGCAAGCCGTTAGAAGTAGCTAAGCAGATGTTTCCCAAATCTCATTGGACAGAGCTGAGTGCGGATTGGGCGCGTGATGGGAGCTCTCATGAAGGCATTCATCATAATGATCTTGAAGCTTACGATGATGAGAAGGGCATTGATGTTGAAAACGGTCGTCGGATGGTTACACTTGTTGAATGCCGTTGGTTTGAAAGCGAGCGATATTACAAAGCGCCCGATTTAGAAACGGGTGAATTGCGTGATTATAGCGAAGAGGAATTTAAGCAGTTACAGTGCATGATGCCCGATATCCAAGGGGCAGCTTTCAATAAAAAGGTCGTAAAACGTGCTTTTTTAGGGAGAAAATTGCTTGAATCCCCTGATCAACCTTTGGTTCCAGCGGGTCAATTGGGTTGGGAGTGTATAACAGGGTATTTTGATAAGATAGAACGGCAATTTTATGGGGTTGTCCGTCCGACAAAAGATCCACAACGATGGGCGAATAAATATTTTAGTCAAGTAATGCATATCCTTAATAGCCAATCCAAAGGCGGGATAATGGCAGAGCGGGGCGCATTTGAAGATGTGAGAGAAGCTGTAAAGAGTTGGAGCAGAGTAGATAGTATTACGGTTTTAAAAAATGGCGCTTTGGCAGGTGGTAAGATACAGCCCAAACCCGTAGCGCAATTCCCAACCGGTTTTTTCCAACTGTTTAATGAAGCCAAGGAAGCGATTAATCAAGTTACGGGCTTATCGCCTGAGTTTATCGGGACGAGAGAAGTCTCACAAGCAGGGATTTTAGAAGCACAACGGCGTCAATCTAGTCTTAACCTGCTTGCTTGTCTATTTGATGGCTTGCGTTTGTATCGCAAAAGGCAGGGTAAGATTATTTTGCATCTGATACAGAATTACTTGTCTGATGGTCGTTTGGTGAGGATATCGGGTGAGGAGAATGCGCAATATATTCCCTTAACACGTGAAGCGGTGATGAGTGTTGATTACGATATTGTGGTGGATGATGCTCCAACCAGCCCGAATGAGAAAGAGCGTACCTTTGGCATTATCACACAGCTGCTCCCATTGCTTCAAAATGCGATTACGCCGGATATTATGCTTGATCTACTTCGTTATTCTCCATTGCCTGCGTCATTGCTTAATCGTGTGAGTGAGAAGATGCAACAGCAGCAAATGGCACAACAAGCCCAACAACAGCAAATGAATCCGGAACAAGAAATGAAGTTGCAGGAAAAGCAGCAAGATATTGCGGCTAAAAGTCAGATGCAACAGATGGATTTACAAGGCAAGCAGATTGAATTGGTCATGCGTCAAAAGAGAGCAGAATTGGAAGCTGAATTGATGCAACAGAAGCATGAGCTTGAACGGGAGCGTATTCTTAATGAACGAGCGCAAAATCAAATCATGCGTGAAAGAGCGGCAACATACAGAGGAAGAAGCATTTGAGAGAGGTTAGAGAATGAATGCAGAAATGAACGAAGCTATGAATGAAGATTACAGAGTTGGAGCACCGGTCTTTGATGATGAGAGCTCTTTTGATGCCGGCACTTATGATGGTGAAACGATTGATAATGATGACATTACGTCTCCAGAGCCGGTTGCACAGCCCGTTGAAAAACCTTCAGAGATTGTTCCTAGTATAGAACAGCAGCGTATGGAGCAACAAGCCAAACAAGCCCGTGAAGCGCTTGTAAAGTTTTATGAACCCCAATCCCAGACGCCAATGGTTGAAGGTGAAAATGCACCCCCAGACCTACGTGAGGACCCTGTTCGTTTAGTGGCGTGGATGCTAGATAAGATTCAAAAGCAAGATGCGTATATTAGGGAACAGAAAGAAGCGCTAAGACAAGCTGAGGAACAGCAGCAGCATGATATACGTCTTGGTGAATTTTTTAATAATTCTGTTAAGTCGTTTCAAAATAAATCCAGTGATTTTGATGCCGCGGCAAATTTTCTTTATGAGGCACGCGCAAAGGAATTGAGTTCTTGGTCATCACTTTATCCTGAGTATGGACAACAAAACACAATAGATGCGATTATAAGAGATCAATTGCATGCTCTTGTAGCGACTTGTGCACAAAGAGATCTCAATCCGGCAGAAGAGATTTATAGAATAGCGCAAAATCTTGGCTATCAGAACCAAGCATTACAAGCGAATAATCAAGTTGCTGCGCTTCAAAGCCGGCAGAATTCTGCGAGAACCTTAACGGCATCTGGTGGAGGGGGCAGTGTTGGACCAATCACTTTAGCAAGCATTGATAGGATGTCAGAAGAAGAATTTGACGCTTGGATATCAAATCCGAAAAATAAAGCAATTTTTCGGCAATTGCATGGTGCTGGTAACGGGTATTAAGAGTGCATTTTTATAGAAATTAGCCTGTTTTATGCAGGGTTATGGTCCGGCTTTTAAGCCGGTTTTTTTTACAGCAAAGAAAGGTAAAATCAATGGCATTAACAACAGTTAGAGCAGATGATCCTCATGCGATAAGCACGTGGTCAAAATTATTAAATACAGAAGTTTCAAAGGCGATACCTATTGCCCCCCTTATAGGCAAGGGTTCAAACAGCATTATTCAACTTAAAACTGAAACACAGAAGGGCAGAGGGGATTGTGTTACAT
The DNA here is from genome assembly GCF_042194695.1 of Bartonella sp. CM86QHHN. Taxonomy (NCBI): domain Bacteria; kingdom Pseudomonadati; phylum Pseudomonadota; class Alphaproteobacteria; order Hyphomicrobiales; family Bartonellaceae; genus Bartonella; species Bartonella sp. CM86QHHN. Next base: position 3,858 of record NZ_JBHIND010000036.1, on the reverse strand, counting down.
TTAGCTTACGTACACAGCTTTTGGGACGGGGAGTTACCTCAGGACAGACGCTTGAGGGGAATGAAGAGGCATTACAATTCCTTCATGACAGACTATATATTGACGAGCTTTCGCATGCAGTTCGTGTAGAAAATGAAGGTAGTATAGCGCAACAACGTACAACGTTTGATTTGCGTGACGAAGCAAAAGATGGCTTAGTTGATTGGTATGCAGATCGCTTAAGCTTGATGTTTTTCATTCAAGCTTGCGGATATACAGCAAGGACAATCTCTTTTGAAGATCGGATGATAGATATCGAGAATGTGCATTATGGATTTAATGAACCTCTGGCACCAAGTAGTAAGCGAATTATCCGTCCAGATGGTAAAACCAAGGATGAAGATCTCAGTGAAGCGCCAAAACACAGCTTTAGTTTGAAGCTTATTGACGAAGCTGTAAAAATGGCGAAACTTGCTAATCCCAAAATTCGACCAGTACGTGTGAATGGGGAGAGTGTTTATGTTCTCTATTTGCACCCAACACAAGTGATGCAATTGCGCACCAATACAGAGACTGGACAGTGGCTTGATATTCAGAAAGCTGCTTACACAGGCTCTCGTGCGCAAAACCCAATCTTTGATGGTTCTTTAGGCATGTATAATGGTGTGATTTTACGTGAATCTGAACATGTCACCCATGGGGTTAAATCTACCGATCATACAGCGAAAAAAAGTGTGCGTCGTGCTGTTTTTCTTGGAGCACAAAGTATCGTTATGGCTTTTGGAAATAATCGCAATGTCAATCGCTATAAATTGGTGGAAGAGCATTTCGACTATCAACGTTACTATGGTTTGTCTGCGAAAACACTGATTGGCATGAAGAAAACCCGTTTCAAATTTCCAAATAGCTCTCAAGCAGCGCAAGATTTTGGAACGATTGTTATCCCCACCTACAGTGGTGAACCTGATAATTAATCATAGGGAGGAAACAAGACATGGCAGATCAATTACCCCCTCCATTACAGGGCAGAAATCTACATACCCAACAGGTAAGTTTTTTGCGGTTAAATATCTCGCATAAAGATAAGCATCTTACGGAGAAAATTGGGATATTACCCCGTGGCGCTTTGATCACTTCAATAAAAGCGTTCGTTAAGACGGCATTTTCAGAAGCGAAATTGAAGATTGGCAGCAGCTATGGGGGCAATGAGTTCAGTGAAAAAGACATCAAAGCCCAAGGCACGCAAGATTTTACGCCAACAGATCAAAAGTCTTTTGTTGCAGATGATAAGGAGATGCCCCTTTATGCAACACGAGACAAAACCACCGATGCTGGTGAATGTATTGTGGTTGTGCAATTCGTAACAAATCATTGAGGGGATAAGACATGGCAGATTATTTACCACAGCCCTTGCAAGGGAGAAATCTTCATACCCAGCAGGTAAGCTTTTTGCGGCTTAATTTTAGCTATGAAGATAAAGAAAAGGTGATGAAGATAGGCACCCTCCCTCGTGGTGCTTTGATTACTTCGATTAAAGTGTTTGTTAAGACAGCATTTTCGGACACAAAGGTCAAAATAGGCAGCACTGCTGGAGGGACTGAGTTTGGTGAAGCGGAAATCAAACAACAGGCAGTAAAAGAGGTTAAGCCCACCAATCAGAAGGAATTTGTCCCTTATGATGAAGAGGTCACTCTCTATGCTAAAGCGGACAAAACAGTACAAGCTGGTCAAGCAAGTATAGTCGTTGAATTTGTGACTAATCACTGAGAGGTATTTTGATGACACGTCATTATATTCGGGTTAAGACTGGAGGACCGATACCAGTAAAGCGAGATGTTTATCGTCATAAGAGAACACTTTCGCACTTAGTGTCGGTCATTCAAGATGAGATTGATGACATAGCCGATGAGTATGTTCAACAAATCCAAGAAAGCATTTTTGCAGCCATTCGTTTTTGTGAACGGGAGACCTTTTACTTTAACGAAAGCCGTGATGTGGTGTTTGAGACACGGGCGGGACAAGGTGTTTATGATGCAAGCACTACCCGCCCTATTGAAACAGCTGTTAAAATAAAAAACGTTTATCTAAGCTCTGATCAACATCATAAGTTTGCCTTGGAATGTAAGGACCATGTTTCTTTAGAGCCTTTGTTATCATCAGAGCAGCAAGGAACGCCGGTTTGTTACAGTTATTTTGATAGGAAATTACATCTTTATCCCACACCGGATAAAGCCTATCAGATTCAACTCATTCTCTCTCCATTGCGTTTATCAGAGATAGAGAGTGTCGATGAGGAGCATCCATGGTTTGTGCACGCGTTTGATTTGATTAAGGCGCGTGCAAAATACGAACTTTACAAGAATATCTTGAAAGATCCCGATTGTGCAACGGCAGCTTACAATGACTTTAACGAACAGTTGCATGAATTGCGTGCAGAGACGTCTCAACGTCATAACGTGACCAGAATAATACCAACGGATTTTTAAGATGGTTTATTTTCCAATCGCTGATTACAGACCAGATGTTTCGGTCGTCAACGGTAGCTTTACGGATACGCTTGTGAATGTTTTACCGGCTGATGGCGGTTACATACCCATGCCTAGTGCAATGGTTGTGTCTCATGCTTTGGAAGAAAAGCCTTTGGGGTGCATAGCGTTTAGAAGTGGCAATGGTGTTAAGATAATTGTAGGAGGCAAACAAAAGCTTTACAGTTATGATAGTCAAACCAAGGGTTGGAAAGACATAAGCCAAAGTGGTGTGACCTATCAAGCAAATGAAGAGAATAAATGGTCGTTTGCTCTTTTTAAAAACATGGTTATTGCGGTGAATAAAAATGATAAACCGCAAGTTTTCAAGGTCCTTAGTTCTGAACGGTTTGAAGATTTAGAAGGAAATCCACCGAAAGCAGGATTGGTTAAGGTTTGGGGACCTTTTGTTTGTTTGATGCAATTGACAGATAATCCCAATCGCATCCATTGGTCTGGAGAAGGCGATGAAACTCTATGGGAGACTCAATATAATGTTAGTGGTTATATGGATTTCCAAGATGGAGAATATGTGCAGGGGGCAACAGAAACAACCAATCCCCTTATTTTTCTTCGTTCTGCTATTTATGCTGGTTCTTTGACGTTAGGTTCCAAGAGCCCGTTTGCTTTTCAAAAGATCCAAGACAAACGTGGAGCGCGCAGTGCAGCCTCTATAGCGTGTCGCGGGAGTGATGCTTTTTTTGCTGGTGATGGTGGCTTTTATCAGATCAGTGCTGATGGTCAACTTTTGCCGATAGGCTTTGAGAAGGTTGATAGAACGGTTTTTAAAACCTTTGATAAGTTTGCTCTTGATGAGATGCAAGGGGTTATAGACCCCATTGATAACCGGATTTACTGGTCCTTAAAAAGAGGTAATAACGAGCAAACGACCTTTGTCTATGATTGGGGATTGCAGAAATGGTCGACGCTACAGGGAAAACCTTTCACGTTGTTTCCAGTATTTACGACAGGTTATACTTTAGAACAGTTAGATGAGATCTCGATCAATCTTGAGACATTGCCGGCTTCTTTAGACAGCCCTCGTTGGCAAAGTGGCGCCCCAATGCTTGGTGCTTTTGATGATGAAAATAGACTTGTTATGTTTACGGGAGCACCGATGGAGGCAACGGTTGTTTCGCAAGAAATGGGGGCACCAGATGGAAGTTTTAACTTTATCACGAAGATGTTTGCTGAAGTTGATACGACGGAAGGTCTTTTAAGCATAGGAGAGCGTCGGCTTCGCAATCATCAGACACCGATTACATGGCATAAGGAGAGGGCATGTTCATATGTCACGGGTGCTTATCATGGTCGTTCGCGCAATCGTTATCACCGCTTTAAATTGCGTATTCCT
>NZ_JBHIND010000063.1:0-18381 GCF_042194695.1 Bartonella sp. CM86QHHN | reverse complement strand
TTTTGCCAATGGGAAGAGAGATCAAAAGCAGCAGCAATGATATTTTTCCATTTGGTGATGGTGGTGGTATCAGCACCAAAATAAACCAAGACGTGTGCGCCAGTCATGGTAAAGCGCAACACACGTAGAGCAATGTTAAAAGCCATCAGGGCGGCAATGGTTTTGATAATGGCGCTTGTTAAAACGGGATGGTCCTTGCCCCATGCCATTTTACAAAACGCGCATTTAATGGTAAAAAATAACCATAAAAACAATAAATTATCACGTATTTCTAACTAATCTCACCTCTTCCCACTTAGTACAAAACCTAATGTCAAACTACATCCAACGGAGTTTTGTATAGTATGTAGCCTTTCGGAAATTGTGGCTTATCAGCGGATTCTGTATATTTTTATATTTCATTCGTTCAAAGAAGACACTGAGCACTCAAAGAACCCTCAACGCTCTATTAAAGCCTTCTCTCATTTTTGCTGTCAAAAACTCATTCGATACATAATGTAGGTAAGAACAATCAATTATCACATATCCACTCTAATTTCACCTTTTTCCACTAAATATAAAATATTAAAAACACTACTATTCTTATTTATATTATATTTTTTACTTTATTTTATATAACTGTATTTCTTTAATTATACATCAAGAAATATTAAAATAAATGAATATTGATATAAAATAATATGTACCATTAATAAAAAACTTATTTTTAAAATATAATTATATAAAAATACATTATGAAATAAATTTAATATTACATAATTAAACATAAATACAACTTTAAATTTGACAAAAAAAGCAAAACAAAATATCAAAGTGCTGTGTTATTAAAATAAAAGCAATATCTATTTCCACTTCTGCTTATGAAGTTAGCAGGAAAATGAATGTTGGGGGCTTTAAAAGGAGTAGACTGATGCCTAAAAAATTTCTTCTATCCTGCACAGCAATTGTGGCAGTTGTACTTTCTGGTATCAATCTTAATGCACAAGCTAAAAATCTTGAAATTTCAGAAAATAAAAAAGAAGTTTCCAACGAAACCTACGAAATTATTCACGCAAAAAAAGGTGGTCAAATTATCGGCAAGCATTTGACGATAATCGGAAACAAAAAAACAAACACCAACATAGGCACAAATGCGCACGCTATAACAGCTGAAGGTTCTAACACTGCGATTGAATTACTGGATGGTACAACCATTAAAGGAACTGGTTCTAGCATTTTCTTCGGTCTTGAAGCAAAGGATGGTGCTACACTGAAAATGACTGGGGGAACTATCACAGTTTCCAACACTGGCACTAAATTCTTGAACAGTAAGAATGCTGAAAACAAGCTAAAAGATATAATAATATCAAGTGGCAAAGGCAAAGCTCCACTAACTTTTGCAATATTTGCAGACAAAGACAGTGAAGTCACTTTAGAAAATGTAAAAGTGACTAAGGCAACGAATAGCGTTACAGCAAATAATAAATCTGAAATCACGATATTGGGAGGATCATTTGATGCCACAAAGGCAGCAATATCTGCTTACAATGGCAGTCGCGTAACTCTAACTAACAATGTTCAAACTACATCATCTCATGGCACTGGACTCCATGCAACAGATTCAGAAACCACAATCGAAATGACGGGAGGAAGCGTAATCACAGAAAAAATGGCGTTGGTTGCAGAAAACGGTGGACATATCAAGGTCACGGATGTTGCGTTAACTGCGACGAATGATAAAATCGGAACAGTTGTCGCCGGCGGTCCGAACAGCGTGATTGAATTGCATGGGAATACAACAATTAAGAATGCTGTAATCGGTCTTCATGCACAAAACAGTGGAATGATTAAAATGATCGGAGGGACCATTACAGCTTCTGCAACCGGCGCTGGTTTCTATAATAGTAAGAGCAATGGAAACAAGCTAAAAAATGTGAAAATATCGGGCAGTAACCATAAAGAGCCTAAAATCACAGGAATAGGTGCCGACAAGGAAAGCAACGTCACTTTAGAAAATGTAACAGTTACGCAGGCAAAAAGTGGCATAGTTGCAAATAATCATTCTAAAGTAACGGTTTCTGGAGGATTATTTGAGGGCAAAAACGTAGGGGTATACGCTGGAAACGGCAGCAACATTACTTTAACCAGCAATAAAAAAGGTAACGTTCAAGTTACATCAACATCATCGAATAGCAAAGGACTCTACACAAATGGTTTACATTCTACCATCACAATGACGGGAGGAACAGTAACCGGAGAATTAGCGTTGGTCGCAGAAAACGGTGGACATATTAAGGTCACGGATGTTGCTCTAACAACAAATGAACATGGGGGCAAGGTCACTGATGTTCCTATAATAGGCGCAGGAGTCAATAGCGCTAATAGTATGATTGAATTATATGGCAATACAACGATTAAGAATGCTGGTGTTGGGCTTGTGGCAAGTAACGGTGGCGTAATTAAAATGATTGGGGGGACTATTACAACTTCTAAAACTGGTGTTGGCTTCGTGAACAGTAAGAGCGCCGAAAGTAAACTAGAAAATGTAATAATATCAACCGGTAAAGATAAAAATTCAGGCAAAGGAATTCTTCTAGAGAAAGAAAGTGGTCTCACTTTAAAAAATGTAAAAGTGACTCAAACAGGCAACAGCGTAATTGCAAATAATCGTTCTAACATAACAATCTCTGGAGGATCATTTGATTCAAGCTATGCAACAATATGTGCTCAAAACGGTAGCAGTATCACCTTAACGGACAATGCTCAAATTACGTCACATGATGAAGCAGGCCTCTATGCACGAGACTCAAAATCCACAATTACAATGACAACAGGAAACGTGACAGGAAAATATACAGCCTTAGAAGCAGACATAGGTGGCCATATTACGGTTACAAATGTTGCTTTAAAAGCAACTAATAATGGCAGTGGTGTAGCTGCTGGTGCAGCTGCCTCTGGCTCTAACAGTGTGATTGAATTGCTTGGCAATACAACGATCAGTGACGTTAAAATCGGAATTGATGCGCAAAACGATAGCACAATCAAAATGATCGGAGGAACCATTACTGCTTCCGAAGCAGGCGTTCACTTGTTAAAAAACAAGAGCAATAACAAACTGAAAGATGTAACGATATTAAATCGTAAGGATAATGCACTACTAATCAATGCAATAATTGCAAGAAGAAGTGCCATTACTTTAGAAAATGTAACCGTTCCGCAAGCAATCAATAGCATAATTTCAGATAATGGTTCTCAAATAACAGTTTCTGGAGGATCATTTAACGCAAAAGGTGCAGCAGTATCTGCTATAAACGGCAGTACTATTACTTTAACTGACAATGCTCAAATTACATCATCTGATGACAGTGGGCTCTATGCAAAAGATTCAAAATCCACCATCACCATAACGGGAGGAACAGTACAAGGTAAAACTACTGCATTATTTGCCGGAAACGGCGGACATATTAAAGCCACGAATGTTACTCTAATAACAGCAGATAATAACGGATTCGGTGCGGAAAGCCAAGATGTTGGCAGTTTAGTTGAATTATATGGCCATACAACGATTAAAAATGCTGAGATCGGACTTTATTCAGAAAATGGCAGCACAATCAAAATGAGTGGAGGGACAATAATTGCCGAAAATAGTGCATTTGTTGTAAATAATAATGGACATATTGATGTAACAAATGTTTCTGCCACAGCAGAAGATAGAGGTATCGCATTTGAAAAGTCTAAGAACAATAGAACATCAGAAATCAATTTAACCAATACAAAACTTCATATTAAAAACGGTACTGGAATTAATGCAAATGAATCAATTGGTAAAGCCAATCTCAAAAATTCAGAAATCCGTGCCAATGTTTTATTAGTAACCGAAGCTTCAACGAAAAAAAATGATTTCACTTTTACACTAAACGCCGATCGCTCCATCTTAGACGGCAAAGTGAGCACTGAAAAAAAATTCAAAACAGTCTTTGATTTGCAAAACAATACGAAATGGACATTGAAAACAAGCACAAATAAAAAAAGCCAGAACAAAAAACTGCTTGATATTGCTCAAAGAGCACGTTCTGATATTTCTGTCCTTAACATCAATAACAGCTCTATTGTTTTTGAAGAGCCAACTGAAAATCATTATCACACGTTGCACATAGGATCTGGCAGACCAAATACTAAAAAAGTCTACAATGCTACAGGAAAAGCAGAAATTCATTTCAACGTCGAATGGAGTGATAGTGCTGCCATAAACAAACAAAAAGCTGACCATCTTCTGATTCACGGTGATGTTTCAGGTACTACACTGGTTTATATCACTGGACATTTAGAAAAGAACAATATTAAAGCAGACGCTTCTGCTCTTACCAGTGCACGTGGTCTTTCACTCATTCAAGTTTTTGGGAAAGTAAATCAAAACTCTTTCAAACTTGCACAGGACTATATCACAATAAGTGGTTCACCTTATAAATATATACTGAAAGCTTATGGACCAAAATCAAACCACAGTAAAACAAATGCTGAACAAAACCTTTTAGGAGAAAATAAAAATTTCTGGGATTTTCGCTTACAACCAGTACTGCTTGATAGCGACTCAAAAGTAAAAACCATCGTGCCATAAATACAAACTATTTGATCAAGCCCCAATGCTCTCTTGTACGCTGGATTGACCAATATGGCTAAGCAAAATGCAACTGTTAACCAATATGCGACATTTGTCTTAAGGAAAGAATAAGACAAACGGAATGGCTTTTTCTTATATACCTATGGAAAAACAGGAAGCTTATTTTTTGATAAGTAGTACTTCTAGTAGATATGGTTATAGCAGTGCTCATCTTCGTTATGCTTCTCTACAAGGAGGTGTTAACTTTGTCGCGCTAGAAGGGAAAAATATCTACAACACATTTTGGTCTTATAGAAACCTATGGACAACTCTCTTTGCACTCCAAAGAATATGCAAGACAGCAAGTAAGAGCATATTGAATAAATGGTCATTTCACTCACCGCCTATGGCAGTAAACAGCGTGACAGTGGTTTCTATCTTGATACGCTGTTTATCCTATGGATTCCTAAAGAGAAAGATCACCAATGCCCTCATTAGTACAACCACAAAATTGAAAAATGCAAAAATGTTGGCGATCTCCACAACTGTTAGCAAACAATTTGCAACGGGTATCCAAGGCGTAACATTCGAACCGCAGGCACAGCTTGCCTATCAACATTTGATGTTTGATACCATTAAAGATGCTGATAATCTGACCATTAAGATGCAAAATCCTTCTCAATGGATAATCCCGTGTTGGTGGACGTTTGACAAAAACCATTGCCACTGAAAACAGCCGTCCTATGTCTTTCTATGGAAAAGTAAACTTAATCAAAACCTTTGGTGATGATCAGACATTCCATATTGATAAGTATTATAAATGTGACCCCTCGGGAAGTTTCGTTGAAGGTGGCCCACAATTGTCCGCTAACCTCTCCCTTCATGGTGATGTCAGCTATCAACAAAAGCTTCAAAAACTGGTATAAGTGGTGCAAGCTTTTCAGGAGGAATACTCTATCAGTTTTAAATCAAGACTGTAAAAATAGCCTATTCAATTTAACAAAAAGGCAGCATATTGCTGCCTTTTTGGTTTATTATAAGCTGTTTTTAAGCGCTTTTTTAAATAGAGAACAGCGAAATATTTGAAGACAGTCATTGACCATTGGATGTTTTTTACAAAAAATTCTTTTTATAAAGAATAAAACTGTAAAAAAGAGAACAACCAAAAACAAAATGATATTGTAAAATAATGAGAAGCTTTTCTAGAAAATACAACATTACTATCGTTTGTTATTTCTCACGAATTTAATGCTTAAAATTCCAAAATAAAACTTTTGAACATAAAATGATAAGTAAAAAATAATGCAATAATATCAAACAAAGGGATGTATGTTATAAGTCACTCATATATTTCAAAATGGAAGTTCTAATAGGATTTAAAATATTACAGCTCAAACACTGCCCAGAAAATTCATACTGAAAAAATCCTATTATCCCCTTCCCTCTTAACAATGCCGCCAAACATCTCCAGAAACTTCAAAACAAATAAAATTGCATTTTCTCTTCTGTAAAATTGATCATGCTCTTTGCTCTCTATGGACAATAGGCTCTATACTTGCTTCAAAAAACTCCTTTGTATAATCGTGTTGCGCATGTAGATTACGCAATTCATCATTGCTAAGCTCTTCAAGAATAATCCCTTTATGCATAATTCCAACACGTTCACAAATATGTGCAACAACAGCAAGATCATGGGATACCATTAAATAAGTAAGCTTTTTTCTCACGCGCAGTGATTTCAACAAGTTTAAAATTTCAGCCTGTACCGACACATCCAATGCAGATGTTGGCTCATCAAGCAACAACACCTCTGGCTCAATAATTAAAGCACGTGCAAGAGCAATACGCTGACGCTGCCCTCCAGACAACTCATGAGGATAACGATAAAGAAATGAAGAATCTAAACCAACGGAATCTAAAGCATCCTCCACCCGCTCTCTTTGATTATCCATTCCATGGATTTTGAGCGATTCAGAAAGAACCGTATGGACCATTTTTCTTGGATGCAGCGAAGCATAAGGATCTTGAAAAACCATTTGAATACAGCGTAAAAAATCCTTACTTCTTTTCTTTTCAACTTCTTGTCCAGCAAAAAGGAATTTTCCACTATAATCTGGAATAAGCCCCACCAATGTATTCAAAATAGTTGACTTTCCACATCCGGATTCACCAATCAAACCATAAGCTTCACCACGCTTAATATGAAAATTAACATTTTTAACAACTGTTACTGCCTTATGCCTGTGCCCAAAAGTTACAGATAAATTAGAAACATCAATAATATTCTCACAATTTGTCATGAGGAACCTCCTCAACGCCATTAACAATCGTAGGATTATACAACCAATCAGGATCACGCTCAGGAACAGCCAAAATATCAACTGGATTATCAAGCCGTGGCAAACTCGCGAGCAACGCCTTTGTATAAGGATGACAAGCGTGAGACAAATCAGAAGCAGGCAACTCTTCTAAGACACGGCCCGCATACATCACCAAAATACGATCACAAAAATCAGCAATCATATTTAAATCATGACTAATGAAAATAAGTCCCGTTCCAGATTTTGTCACAAGTTCATCTAATACAGATAAAACTTGTCGTCTGACCGTAATATCAAGTGCAGATGTTGGCTCATCAGCAATAATTAAATCAGGTTTTGGAATGAGCATCATTGCAATCATCACGCGCTGCCCCATCCCCCCAGATATTTCATGAGGAAAGAGACGCATCACATGTTCAGGATCACGAATATGAACAGATTCTAACATAGATATGGTGCGCTCCCTCGCTTCAGCTTTTGAAACACGGTAATGAATACGGTAAGCCTCCATAATCTGTTCCCCGATCCGTATTAATGGATTAAGTGAATATTTGGGATCCTGTAAAATCATTGAAATACGTTTCCCACGGATTTTTCGCATCTGAGGTTCACTTGCGGCCAATAAATCAACATCCTCAAAGCGCATTTTTTTAGCTTTAACAATGGCTGCTTTTGGACTCAATCTTAGTATTGCGCGCCCAGTCATCGATTTTCCAGATCCGGATTCACCAACAATTCCAATTTTTTCTTTTCCAACAGAAAAACTAACGCCACGCACAACTTCTGAAATGCCGCGCGTTGTAGGAAAAGAAATACGTAAATCTTCTACTTCTAATAATTTATTACCCATTGCGTGGATCCAATACATCACGAAGACCATCACCTAAAAGGTTGAAAGCAAGACTTGCAAATAATATTGCACAGCCTGGTATTGCCGCCAACCACCAATTTGTCATCATAAATTCCCGCCCTGAAGAAAGCATCGCACCCCATTCAGGACTTGGAAGTTGAGCTCCCAACCCTAAAAAACCAAGACCAGCAGCCGTTAAAATAATTCCAGACATATCCAAAGTTAATCGTACAATCACTGAAGGAATACACATGGGCGCAACATGAAACAAAATAATTCGCCAAGCAGAGGCCCCTTGCAGGCGAACTACAGAAACATAATCAGAAGAACGTATTGTCAAAGTCTCAGCACGTGCTAAACGTGCAATTGGTGGCCATGCTGCAATTGAAATTGCAATAGAAGCATTTTCAATCCCTGGTCCCAATGCGGCTGAAAATGCAAGAGCTAAAATCAAACCTGGAAAAGCAAGAAAAATATCGACAATGCGCATGAGCACAGTATCAACCCATCCGCCCATATAACCAGATACAGTTCCAACAATAAGCCCTATTGGACCTACAATAACTGTTGTAAGAAAAACAACATAAAGAGTAATACGGGAACCAAAAACAAGGCGACTAAAAATATCACGTCCCAATTCATCTGTTCCAAAATAATGCGCCATAGAGGGTGGCTGCAACCGATGCCCCAGATCATTGCTAAGAAAATCATGCGTAGCAATCCAAGGAGCAAAAAATGCACATATGATAATAATACAAATAATAAGCAGACCGAATACAGCCGAAAAGTTATGAAAAAACTTAGCCAGTGCGTGATAAATTCTTTGTATGTTCGCTTGAATTATGGAGTTTGGAACAGGATCGTTTAACCAACTACCCAAAGAAGATGATGATTGCGATTTATGATGATTACTTACTGTCATATTCAACGTGTCCTTGGATCAAAAATGCGATAAAGCAAATCAGAAAATAAATTAATGGCGACAAAGATAAATCCTACAAGTAAAGTACATCCTACAACTGCATTCATATCTCCGGCTAAAAGAGCATTTGTCAAGTAATGTCCAAAACCAGGCCAAGCAAAAACTGTCTCCGTTAAAACAGCCCCTTCTAATAAAAAAGCATAAGAAAGTGCAACAACGGTAATAATTTGAACAGCAGCATTTCGAAAGGCATGCCCCCAAACGGTTCGCGCCCACGATAATCCCTTTACACGTGCAGTAATGATATATTCCTGATTAAGCTGCTCAATCATAAACCCACGAGTCATACGGCTAATATAAGCCATAGCACCGAAAGCCAAGATCAAAGCAGGCATAATAACGTGACTAAAAACATTACCAAAAGCCTGCCATTGTCCTTGGCTTGCAGTATCCCAAAGGAAAAATCCTGTTTTTGGTTCAAAAGAATATTCATAAAGAAAATCAAGTCGTCCTGGGCCACCAACCCAGCCAAGCTTGGCGTAAAATATTAACAACGCCATTAATCCGAGCCAAAATGTTGGAGTAGAATAACTTACAAGTGTAAAAACACGGACAACATAATCAATAAATGAATCGCGATACATTGCTGCAAAAACACCAAATGGAATTCCAAGACTTGTGCCAATAACAATAGCAACGGTTGCAAGCTCTAATGTTGCAGGAAACACACGCATAATATCGGCTAGAACAGGTCGCCCAGAAGTTAAAGCATCTCCAAAGTCAAACAAAAATACATTATGAAGATACTTCCAATATTGGACAATCAACGGCTTATCAAGACCCAGCTTATAATACATTGCATCATAAGCTTCCTGACTGATATTATCACCAAGAATAGACAGAACCGGATCTAGAGGAAGAAGATGACCAAGAAAAAAAGTGATCGTCACCAACCCAAGCAATGTGATAAAAACTGAAATAAGAAGTTTCAATCCTTTGCATAAAAAATCCCATAAAAATAATTTTTTCTGCTTTTCTGATACAGCTCTTTCAGTCTCTGAAAGTGGCAAAACCATTATAAAAATCCCCTCTGTAGCGACAAAACATAAAGCAAATACTTTTTTATATAACAAAACAATCTCTTATTAAGCATGTTCTACAATCCTTTTCTATAACATGCTTCTTTTTATTTTTCTGCTTCATTGTAATAAAGTCTATAACTGTTCCAAATCCATTTTTTGACATCAGTCCCCATACCAACGGTATAATATGTCTGAAATAAATAAACCATAGGACCATGCTCTAGCACATAATGCTGTAAAGTACGATATTGCATGATACGCTTATTGGGGTCTTTCTCAAACAAAGCATCCATCACCATGTTATTAATATTTTCATCATAATACCCAGCGCGCCAAGCTAAATACATATTGTGCTTTTTTGTAAATGTTGGATCAGGGTTAAACACGTGATTTAATGAAGCAGGATGTCCATCAGGATCGGCACTCCCCCACCCCATAATAGCAGTATCATAATTTCCACCACGTACACGGCTCAACAATTGATTTTGTGCCATTTTTTCAATTGTAAGCTCAACACCAATTTTGCGTGCATTGGCTTGAATAGACTGTGCAACAGACGACATATAACTAAGGCTTCCAACTAAAAGATTAGCTTTAAACCCATTAGGATAACCAGCTTCAGTAATCAGTTGTTTTGCTTTTTTCAAATCCAACTGAAAAGGCAAACCTTCTTTTTCATCTAAAGCACCTGGAACACCTAAAGACATATAAGTTGCCCGAGGAATAGCAATCCCTTTCAAAACAGTTTTTCCAAGACCTTCATAATCAACCAAATAACGAAGTGCCAATCTGACCTTTTCATTCGCAAAAATTGCATTCTTATTATTTAACGATAAGTAAATAATCTGCGGACGCAAAACACGACTAATTTTGACTGGGCCTCCTTTTTTTTCAAGATCTAAAATATCCTCTGAAGAAAGATCACGCACTATATCCACATCACCTTTTTCCAAAAGAAGTCTTTGACTTGATGAATCCGCTACATGCTGCACAACAATCTGCTTAATTTTAGGCACATCGCCCCAATAATGTTGTGTCGCCTCTAACACAACTTTATCTCCTGGAGACCAGCTCACCAATTTATAAGGTCCAACACAAGCTGTATGTGTTGCTAAATATTTATTCCCCATATCACCGTTAATACTCTGTGCTTCAATTGTTTTCCGATCAAGCAAAGCAGAAGCATAAGATTGTCCAATAACAGTCAATATGAGCTGAATAGGATAGGGTTTATCTAATTTTAATTGTAAAGTCTTATCATCAAGAGCCTGAATATTTGTTTCAATATTGTTTTTGGTAAACCCATAATCCATTAAAGATTGAGCATAGCTTAATCCTAATTTAATAATCCGTCGCATCGACCATACCAAATCTTGCGCTGTAGCCATCCTTCCATCATTAAACTTTAAATCATCACGAAGATGAAAGACTATTCTTTTGCCATTGTCTAAAACGTCCCAAGATTTTGCCATAGCAGGGCGAATTTTTGTAGGATCATGCTCATCATATTGCACTAACGCGCTGCAAATATTCGTTAATAACTCACTCGTCACAACCTCAACAGTTTGCGCTGGATCAAAACTACTAATTGAATCAATATTCCATGCCATTACCAATATATCTTTAGATGAGGCACTGAATGCCGTTGTTACAGCCCCATTAAAAAAAATGATTGAGCTTAATAAAATAGAAATTTTTTTCAATATTCTTTGTTTTCCCATTTTATCTCTTCCTTTTGTATTCTTCTACCTTTTCACACAAAGTGATTGTGATTTTGCTTAAATAGCATAGCATTAGACATCAATTTCATTTAATCAAACTAAGCATCTACAAAATAATTTTCTTATACATCAGTCTATATTCGGGATGCAGAGAATCTATAACCATAAACAAAGATCCTCCCCAATATAACTTTCTATATTCATCGCTCCCTATAAACGATCTTAATTATATACTGCTACTACACAAACATCCCTCACAGTTTCATCCTAAAAAAACTGAAGAGCTTTATATGGGAGAATATTTTCATCATGCAATTATGATTAAGCTCTTTTTAGCTTTGATAACACTAAAAAGACACACTTATTTTTCAATTTTACTATAAAAAATACGCGGTGCACTATTCCAAACCCATTTTTTGATATCAGGCGTCATCGCGACAACGCTATATTGTTGAAAGATAAACGCATAAGGTCCTTTTTGCATTAATTCACGTTGTAAATCAGCATAGAGTTGCGCTCGTTTTTGCGGATTTTTTTGAAACAACGCTTCTTCAACTTTTTGGTTCATCTTAGCATCAAAATACCCATGCTTCCAACTAGGATAGGCTGTATTTCTAGCCTCAAAACGATTATCTGGATTGAAAATAAGACGTGAAGCCATGGTATGAGGATCCGCAGAATCATTATTCCATCCGATAAAAGCCGTATCAAAAGCTCGAGCATCCACTTTTGAAAATAACTGTGTACCTGCTACACGTTCAATTTTAAGACGCACGCCCGCCTGTGCAGCACTATCCTGGAGTGACTGAGCAAGTAACAAAGTATAAGGAGTGTTTGACACGAGAAAATTTGCCTCAAACCCATTCGGATAACCAGCTTCTGCTAAAAGCTGCTTGGCTTTTGCAATATCAAGTTTAAAGGGTTGCCCCTCTTTTTCATCCAAAGCCCCAAAGTTGCCAAGAGGAATAAAACTGGCCCGTGGGATACCAATCCCTTTGAGAAGCTTCTTGCCAAGACCTTCATAATCTATGAGATAACGCATCGCCAAACGTACTTTTTCCTTAGCAAAAATAGGATTTGTCATGTTGAATCCCCAGTACATCATAGTTGGCACTAACACTCTTTCAACTTTAACATCTGTTGTTTTTTGCAGATCTGCAAGATCTTCAGGTGTCAAATTACGAGCAACATCAATATCATGTTTTTGCAACAACAAACGTTGTGTTCCGGGCTCTGCAACATGGCGAATTAAAATCTGCTTCAGTTTAGGCGCTTGTCCCCAATAGTGAGAGCTTGCACGCAACAAAAGAGCTTCTCCAGGACGCCAACTTTTTAACTGATAAGGACCAACACAAGCAGCATGGCTTTTCAAATACTGATTTCCAAAATCGCCATCTTTTTCGTGTTTCATAATCGTCTTACGATCAAGCAAAGCTGTTGCACGACTCGCAACAATATTATTAAGAATGAGCTCTGCTGGATAAGGTTTATCAAATTTCATCACAACCGTTTTCTCATCGGGAGCTTGCAAAGCATCATCAACATTTTGCTCTGTAATTCCATATTCATTAAAAATTGCCGCATTACCCATCTTCAATTTGACAATCCGCTTCATACCCCAAACAAGATCATTGGCATTGGCTGATCGACCATCATTAAACTTCAAACCATCACGTAAATGAAAAGTAATCACCGTACTGTGATCATCACCTGAAACATCCCAATGTGTTGCTAAAGCGGGAACCATTTTAGCAGGATCATCTGTCGCAGTACTGACCAAATTATCACAAATATTGTAAATAATTTCACTTCCATAAACATCATTAAGTTGTGCGGGATCAAACGTACTGATTGCATCAAGATTCCAAGCCATCACAAGGGTATTAGCCGGTGTTTTTGCTGAAACTTGTTGTGCAACCATTGCCAATGCCATAAGAGCAGAAACAAGAGAGCTGCTACTTTTCAATATTGTTTTCTTCAAGTTCATAAACTTTTCCCTTTATTTATTTTTATCAATTAATGACGCTGAAATAATATAGCAAATTTATAATTATAACATTGAATAAATACGTTCTAATCGCCTATATTTTTAAACACCTACACAGAGTCATCTACTTGATAAATTCATTGACTTACGTCTCAATAAACCATAACGAACATGCAATATATGTTTTGCTAACCAGTATTACATTCTTTTCATAACCTCTTTGCATATGATAATGCACTATATCAGTTCTCTATTAATCATCAATAAGCCTTGTCGCCCCAAAAATAGTGAGCTTTAAAAAAATCATTACGCAAAAATTTATGAATTCATTATTCTATTCCTTTAGGCGACATTTAAAATAAAATATGCAAACTTTAAAAATAGTCATCCCCCTCAAACACTGTTTCAAGATACGGCGCATCTTTACTACATGACCAAAACGACACTGAAACAGCAGAAAGACATAAGAAAATATCTTTTCTAAAACGCTACCCCCCACAAAAATCTGCTTTATCTTTTGAGAAATAAAGCTTACAATAAAAGAATATACACTAAAATGCATTCTCTCATTGATAAAAATAAAATTCATTAGACGTTTCCCCCCTAAAGACATAACGAATATAAACCCTTCTAAACTTTGGCGTGCATCATTGCTTTACCACTATAAAAATAGAATAGAAAACAACATACCGCAACAGAACTCTCGTTTCCAGCGGAAACATACAGAGATTCAACGAAGCAATGTAGTGGATACAAGCCTGCATGAGCTTAATCATCTTCCAAAAAATTGGAGCGCACACGCGGCAAGATCACTCTACTAATAGAGGAAAGCTATCAGATAATAAAACCCAACACAAGCAGCTTGAGTCATTTAACTTCAATTTTTCATCGCTGCATTTCATTTTATATTGCCTAGGTAAGCATTGGGCAATCAACCTACATATAAATAAACCAACAGTCATACAAGCAAAGAAAAACAATGCAACAACAGCACCCCATCTAACAACCACTTTGCATTCGTCAACAAACATGAATAAAATATTCATTAATTATAACAGTCATGTTATTAACGGAAATAAAAAAACTCTTCTGAATCATTACAAATACCAAAGACTGTTTCATAACACTGAGAGCTAGTAAATGTGTGATGGTGCCGATCTTCTCCTTCATAAGCGTAAAGATGGAGTGCACGATGGATTTACTGTCATAGTATTCATGAGCTGCGTCGCAAAATGGGCCTTGGTGTAACTAGATGTTTCTTTAAAACATACAAGACATCACCATGATCTAACTTCAGATACATAACAGTTAAGATATCACTCCTTTTTGCGTCTGTTTTTTCATCCTCAAAATTATACCTTTATCGTTTTTAGTGCCAACAACAATAGAAAATCATTAATATTGTATAGTTTGTATATTTCAATTATCTTATACAGGGGAATTGTATAATTTATATATTTGTTAAATAATTCAATTATTATCCTATTAATCATTACTCTTACAAAAGAAAGTTTGCCAATTTATCGACAAAAACATCCTTCAAGATGATCATTAACAATTCCTACGGACTGCATAAAAGCATAACAAATTGTGGGGCCAACGAATGTCCAACCACGTTTCTTCAAGTCTTGAGAAAGACGAAGAGAAGCAGGTGTCATAGGGTTAGCTAACAGTGTTTGAAAATCTATTTTTTCATAACGCTCCAATTGTGGTGGTTGAAAAGACCAAAAATAGTGGGACAAACTCCCCCACTCTGTTATAATTTCTTGTGCTCTCAATGCATTATTAAGCACTGATTGAATTTTTCCTTGATGGCGAACAATGTCTTTATTCTGCATTAACATTTGCACCTTCAGCTCATCATAATGAGCAATCTTTTCAAAGTCAAAGTGATCAAATGCAACGCGAAAAAAAGAGCGTTTTTTTAAAATTGTAAACCAAGAAAGCCCCGCTTGGAAACCTTCAAGACAAATTTTCTCAAACAAACGAATATCCTCAAAAATAGGCTTTCCCCATTCGGTATCATGATAAGCACAATAAAGTGGATCCGTTCCAGCCCATGCGCAACGAACTTTTTCATCCACTCCCTTAAGAAGACCTTCCGCAAGCATGGCATTAACCGTATTAAAAGAGAGTTCCTTGATCATCGCTTGGCGACTTTATCTGCTTGTGTTTTGACCGTTTAGAAAAAACAGGTTCTTGTGTTGCAACACTGATATCTCCATCAAAAAAGCGTAAATTTATTTGCCCTGTTTCAGGAAACTGAACCAATCGTTTAATGGGCTTATGATCTTTCCCCAAAGCCAAAACAAAACCGCGCTCCAAAATATTCTGATATGAAGTGCTTCTTAAAAGCCTAGATACTACCTCTAACCCAGCACGTTGTTTTTCCACACTACGCACAAAAGCACGCTGAAGACGTGCCGTATATTCCTTTGTATTGCGTTGTGCTTTTTCACTATTTAACAAACGCGGTGAAAAACGCACACCAAGTGCATGAAAAGAAAAACGTTTTTTATCGTAGCTTACACAAAGAGCACGCTGCAATCGACTTGAAGTTTCATCCAAACCACGCCGTGGTAGAGCAAAAAGTTGATCGGCAGTCGGAAGAGCTCGTAGAGTAGCACGCAATTTTTGTCGATAAAAATCCAAATAACGCGCGAGTCCCTTGCGCAAACGTGCATCAAGCGATGCCACCAGCACCTCGAGATCAAGCTTAACAGGAACAGCCCGTTCTGCTGCGGCGGTAGGAGTTGGAGCGCGCCAATCAGCCACATAATCAATCAAGGTCCAGTCCGTTTCATGCCCAACAGCAGAAATAACAGGAAGAGAAGATTCATAAACAGCACGAACAACAGCTTCGTCATTAAACCCCCACAAATCTTCTAAACTTCCTCCTCCCCGTGCAACAATAATAAGATCAGGTTTTGGAATAAGTCCACCTAGACCAAGAGCATTAAAACCTTCAACAGCAACAGCCACTTCCCTCCCACTTGTTTCCCCCTGAACACGTACAGGCCAAACCAAAATATGCAACGGAAAACGATCGGATATACGATGAATAATATCACGAATAACAGCACCTGTTGGTGATGTTACAACGCCTAAAATTCGAGGCATATAAGGCAAAGTTTTTTTCTTTTCTTCATCAAACAAGCCTTCTTCTAAAAACTTTTTCTTACGATTTTCAAGAAGTGTCATCAAAGCACCAACCCCCGTTGGTTCAAGAGCCTCAATGACAATTTGATATTTCGATGACCCTGGATAAGTTGTAAGTTTACCAACAGCAACTACTTCCATCCCTTCTTCAGGAGGGAATTTGAGCTTTTCCATAACTCCACGCCAAATAACAGCTTCCAACCGTGCCTTATCATCTTTTAAAGCAAAATAAGCATGTCCCGAAGCATGAGTACCACGGTACCCTGATATCTCCCCACGCACCCGTACATAACCAAACTTTTCTTCAACAACACGCTTTAGAGCCCCTGCTATTTCGGAAACAGTGAATTCTGCCACATTTGTTACACCTGTTTTTTCACTAAACAAACTTACCATTTTTCAATTCTTTACGCCCGTTTCTGTGAATCTTTTTGAAACAACACATCTTTAAACTTTTGATTTATAGCTTCATCAAAATACCCATAACACCGGCTAGAACAGCTTATATTTTTAATTTCAAATCGATTATCAGGGTTGTAAAAAAACTTGAAGCCGTTGTACGGGGATGTCTAGAGTCATTATTTCATCCGAAAATTGTATCAATAGAAGTTAAAATATTCAATCCTAACATCCAAACAAACACATCTTCTATAAGAATTCCTGAAATAAAATTCTCTACACAACATAGTAATCCATTCCCGATAGAATTCAATGTATTGCAAAGTATTAAAGAGCTTTGCAATACATCAAATATATCATGACCCTGTTTTTTATATTTTATAAACCTGATACCTTTTTATTTTTCAATTGCACTATAAAAAATACGTGGTGCACTATTCCAAACCCATTTTTTAACATCAGGTGTCATCGCTATCGTGTGATACGTCTGATAGATAAAAGCATAAGGTCCTTTCTGCATAAATTCACGTTGCAAATCAGCATACATTTGCGCCCGTTTTTTGGGATCTTTTTGAAACAACGCATCTTGAACCTTTTGATTCATAGTTTCATCCAAATACCCATGGCACCAACTCGCATAGCCTGTATTTTTAGCCTCAAGCCGATTATCTGGATTATAAATAAGACGTGAAGCCATTGTATGAGGATCCGCAGAATCATTATTCCATCCGAAAAAAATTGTATCAAAAGTACGTGCAGATAGTTTTGAAAATAACTGCGTGCCTACGAAGCGTTCAATTTTAAAACGTACCCCTACCTTTTTTGCATTGTCTTGGAGAGACTGAGCAATAGGCAAAGCAAAAGGATAAGGAGAGGCACCGGCAAAAATACTGGCCTCAAAACCATCCGGATAACCTGCCTCTGTTAAAAGTTGCTTTGCTTTTTGGAGATCAAGTTTAAAGGGTTGTCCCTCTTTTTCATCCAAAGCTCCAAGATTACCAAGAGGAATAAAACTTGCACGTGGAATACCAACATCTTTGAGAAGAGTCTTACCGAGTCCTTCATAGTCAATAAGATAGCGCATCGCTAAACGCACTTTTTCATTGGCAAAAATAGGGTTTGTCACATTGAACCCCCATATGATCACGGATGGCTCTAACACTCTTTTAACTTTAATATCCGTTGTTGCTTGGAGATCTGCCAAATCCTCTGGCATCAGATTACGTGCAACATCGATATCGTGTTTTTGCAACAATAAACGTTGTGTTCCAGGTTCCGCAACATGGCGAATTAAAATCTTCTTCAATTTAGGCGCCTCCCCCCAATAATTGGAGCTTGCACGCAACAAAATTCCTTCTCCA
>NZ_JBHIND010000067.1:0-7289 GCF_042194695.1 Bartonella sp. CM86QHHN | reverse complement strand
AACCACTGAATCTACAGTGTGAATCCCATTTTTATTTTACTTAACAGCTTGCTTTTTGATACGTTTTGTGCAATAAAGAGATGTTCTTTTATATTTCGATTGGTTATTTTAATCGTTTATTTAGATCGCTAGCTGTTTTGATAATAAAAGCCGTGTCTTAAAGGACGCGGCTTTTTTGCTATAAAGCAGCCCCCCGCCCCGTTATTTTATTTATGCTGCTTTTTCAGTGATTACATCATTACTACAAACATCATCACGAAATGTTTTCTTTTCCTTAAGAGCGGCGTTGCCATAAATCTTAACATCTTTGTAAACAACCGCTTTTCCATAAACTCTTGCATTATCAAAAATATGAGCACCTTCGTATATATAAGAAGATCCTGATACTTTTGCATTGCCATAAACAAAGCCACTCACATCAGCACTATGCCAAACCTTGGCATTGTCATAAATTTTTGCATTTACAGCAATAAAGGCTTTCCCATAAACCACGGCATTGTTACAAACTTGACCACAAATTTTTGCATCACCATAAACCTTGGCATTGTCATTAACCACGCACTTGCCATAAACTACTCCCTTACCACGAACCCACATACTACCATTAACACTCGCATTATCAGAAACCTGTGCATTGCCATAAACATGGGTATCATGACCATAAACTTTAGCTTTTCCACTCACTATAGCATTACCATAAACTTTAGCATTTTGAGCAACAATGGCATCATTACGTATTTTTGCATTTTCAGAAACGACGGCATTCACAGCAACTATAGCATTATCATACACCCAGCAATTACCATCATGTGAGAGATTATCTTCACTTTCAATAAAGCCACCAAGGTCCCCTGTCTTTACATCATCGAAATCCCTTAATGCACGAATGCGATAAAAGTGTTTAGGTTGACGGGTTTCTGCATCGTAAACTTTTTTTATTTCGTCTGTAATTTCATATTTTTTAGATACATTTTTAGCGTTCATAGGTAGCTCCCTAATCTAATATTCAAACAAATTTTTAAATGAAATGATTATAAGGAGGCGCCCCCGCACCGCCCGCGCCGTTATTTAAGCAGCTTCTTTTTCATATTCTAATTCACATTCTAAATCGTCATCATTTTCCGATTCAAGATCAGCATCATAATAGTCTTCAAAATCATCATAATACTCATGACGATAATAATCATCTTCACTACCAAATTCGGGATATGCTTCATTCCAAATATGATCATCTGCTGTTAAAGAAGCGGCGCTATGAACATAAGAATCTCCTGAGATAAGAGCACCACATACAACGGCATCATCGAAAACACGCGCGTCATCACAAATATGAGCAGCGCCGCTTATTTTTGCATTGCCTCCAACATGAGCATCATCACAAATGACGGCATCATCAGAAATATGAGCATGATCAGTTACATAGGCATTATCATAAATCTTTGCATTGCCTTCAATTACAACAGCACCTTTAATATGAGCATTCCCATAAAGACGCGCATTGCCTCCCATAAAAATAGCTTCAAAAATAGCATTCCCATAAATTTTTGCATTCCCACAAACGTCTACAAAAAAGCTTCTTACTTTTGCATTCCCAGAAACGCGGGCATTTTGAAAAACGCGGGCTTTATCATATACCCAGCACGTACCATAATGCGATAGGTTGCTTTCATTTTCTATAAAACCACCTAGATCCCCTGCTTTGACATCTCCAAAATCTTTTAAAGCGCGTATACGGTATAATGTGAGACCAGTCATATGATCTATTTCATTGGTTAATTCATATTTTTTGGATGGTTTTCTCTTTTTAACTGTAGCACTCATGCTAGTAATCCTTGTGATAATTGGGTTTTGAATTGACAACCCATAAGGGCGCCGGGTGTTCAAAACACGGTCACAAGTCCGTCGTCACACTTTTCTCATAAAGAGTATTGTATGGTGTGAACACACCCGACATAATCGTTATATGCTAATCACAACATAAAAGACAGTCAGTATTTAAAGAAATGGGAAAAACCTTATCGGGGTCTATCCGCTTGTGATTTAGTGTTTTGAGCACTTGTCGACCTTTCTAAACGAACCTTTCATTAAAGTCAATACGTATTTTTTATTTTTTTTAATTTTTTTCATTTTGATACCTACCTAATTGAATATNTTTTTTTAATTTTTTTCATTTTGATACCTACCTAATTGAATATCAAGTGCTTTCTCTAGCTCGTTGTCTATATCATCATAAGTTTTCACTGCTTTAACTGTACGTTTTTTGATTTCCCTATTCACCTCATCTATCAACGCTTCGCAACTCAAAACGCTTTTCGGAATACCACCCCCATATATCCAAGCTTTCACTTGCGCCTTGGTACTGTAATCAACTTTCTCAGGCATCTCATGATACTGACCACCGTCAAATTCTTCATATTCTCTTGTACCATCATCATATTCGTAAAGATTGTAAAAATACTCTGCTACCCCTAATCCCCATGGGGCATGCCCCACCGCCGTTGCAACGAACTTTTTTCCCCCCTTCTGTTTACGTTTTTTTAAAAACATCTGGTTTAATATCCCCTATCTAAATCCATAACTTTACCAATGGGTTTATTTGCATCAAAATGGACTGTACAGAAGCGTTTTTAATTTCAATGTGGTTTCTATCACAAAATCTTTAAATCGCTCTGTACGGTGCCTTTCTGTCAATTTAAACGCATATCTATTCTCAAAATCATCAGCAAACTTCACTACTTTGCTGTTTATCCTTCAATGCTTTTAAATGCGATTTCATGACTGATGCTCCCGAAAAAAGCTCTGCTTTCAAATTTCTGCAATACTCTGCAAGCTCTGCTCCTGTTGGCATAAAGGTTTTCGATAATCCTTTTGCTTTTCCGCATATGATATCCTTAACAGCCTGCTTTAGAGCGTATTCTGAAGCATCTGATAAGGCTATGCTGTAATTTAAAGCGATAACATTAGGGTCTATATTTGCCGGTATTTTTAGACCAGAAAGCAAATAAGCAGCCGCCTCGATATGTTCAACCGTAACTTTCCGTGAAAGCAGTGCTTGTAAGCGATTACAGTCTTGCAAAACTTGCGATCTCTCCTCCAGCGTCAACGGCTTTCCATGCATAGAGGTTGGAGGGTACACACTCCGGTCCACTCTCTTGGCAAGTGCTTGCAAATGAACTGATAGCCTCTGTATCTCTGCTGCATTCTGATCCATAAGAATCGCTAGTGGTGATTGCTGCTTTGAGTGTACTGAAGCTTTGTGAAAGGCTGTTTGTGAAGTTATTTGTTGAGAGCTTATAGCGTTCGTTTGCATATCGTTTCTCCTGTTCTAATTTCTTGGTGAGCGTTCCATTCTGGTTAATAATCCAACCACACCAAGCACTTTGCCAATCGCGATTGTTTGCATTTCGACATGGGTTGGCTTTCCAATGAAGTTTAAATCTTTCGAATTCTAATAACGCCTCATCCTGCGTTAAGCCTTTATCGATTGCGTATTGCAAATCAGGTTCAAAATCTTCTGGTACGCTTCCAAGTTCTTTTTTCCCCTTACTTCGCTTGGCTTTCTTAGGAACGCTTTCTTGCTCGTGAATGATTGATTGGTTGGTTTGCTCTGATTGGCTTTCAACATCACACTCGATTGGCTCGTCAACCAAATCGATTGTTTCTAAATCTTCAAAATCAATTTCTTTTTTTAATAAAACGTTAGTTTTATTTTTTTTATATATGTTAATGTTATTGTTAATGGCATTGCGTTCGCATTGCGCAACACTATGCGCATCGTATGCGCTCTGCATGCAATCCGCATATGCGTTTTCTTTTATATGATTATTGTCATTTTTACCTTTTGTTTTATGCCATCTAGAATGAGCTGCTTTTGTTGCTGCTTCTGATTTCTCTTTGCTATCATTTAATTCTAATTCAACATCTGGGTTCCACAACCGACCATCTTCTAAACAAATGATATGTCCAGTTTCTAATAAAAGATCTAATGCCTTCTGAAATTTTTTTACTGAGCAGCCAGCCAATAAAGATAACACTTTAAAATTATTCGTAAGCGGCTCTCCTGTGCGAAGCATTTGAAAGCGCAACTTAACATATATGAAACCTTCAAAAGCTGGCAAATATGCAAGATCAAGTAGCCACTTGTCTGCAAAAAGCCTCGTCCATGGCAACTTAGTTGACATACTTCACCTCCCTTTCTTTAACTAAATATAAAATTGCTAAAGCATCTGCTTCGTTATCATCTTTCGGATTGTGCCCTTTTGCACGCACCGCCTTAATCATCTCTTCTTTTGAGGCGTTACCTTTTCCTGTCGTCGCTTTCTTAATCGTACTTACTGGTATCCCCTCATACGGTATCTGATGCTGTTCACACCACGCCGTTAACGTTGCTAACAAACCACCGTAAACATGCGCTGCATCTGTACCTTTATGACGCCTCACCTCTTCAAAATACACCACGTCAATTTGACCTGCTGTCTGCTTTATTTCTGATAGCCATTGTTTAAAACGCAAGTAACGCATTCCACCGCCTTCAAAACGGCGCGATTGAAAATTCACGGTACCACTGAACATGTCACCACTTGCACCACGTATCGCCCACCCCGTTTTGGTACCTAGATCAAAACAAAGAATTGTATTATTCATCACGTTTATGAAGCTCTAAAGCCATATTCCGCACTCCCAATAATAACGGAGTCGCTCCCATATTCTACGGTGCCAAGGTAGAGATGCCATGTATTGTTGTGGTGTTAACATAGACAATTTATAAGTCGTATTGGAAATGTAATTAAAGTTTGGAACTAGGTGATCACCACGTAATCTGCCGCCACCAAAAACAGCCCCTAAACCACTAATCCAACAATTACCTTCGTGACTGAGGTTCTCTTCACTCTCTACCCAGCCACCTAAATCACCTTTCTTTACTTTGCCAAAGCTTCTCAATGCTCGTATTCGGTGTAACTTGAAAGGACCGAGATCAACTGTATCGTCTGTAAGTTCGTATTTCTTTTTACTACTATTAACTAAATCACAACCACTAATAAAACCTGTATCAATCCATGCATCACCACACACACGGGCATTTTCACAAATTATTGCTGTACCGTATACATGTGCATTACCAAAAACTTTAGCATCAAAATAAACAATGGCATTGCCATAAACATGAGCGTTATCATAAACGTTGGCATTACCAAAAACCTTGGCTCGACCGTAAACCCTAGCACTACCATAAACCTTTGCATCGTCCCCAACCCAACAGTCTCCCTCATGACTTAAATTGCTTTCATTTTCAATAAAGCCACCTAAGTCACCTGCGTACACATCTCTAAAATTTCTTAAAGCACGTATACGATGAAGCGTAACTCCATTAACTTCGATTGTTTCATCAGTAGATTCATACTTCTTTTTAACTGTCATCTTATCCACTCCTCACTTACCCTTCTTCTTACTCTTCTTATTCTTATGAGGCGGCGCTTTTACTGCTTCATCACGCTGTTTAAGCTCTTGTGTTAGTCTTTGAATTTTCTCGTCACGTTCTTTAATCTCTTGCTTCAGTTGTTTAATTTCCTCGTCGTCGCGTTCTTCAATCTCTTGCTTCAATTCTTTAATTTCCTCGTCGCGTGATTGCACATCTGCTTTTAGTGTCCGTATCTTTTCACTTTTCCGTGTAAACTCTTCTCGATACGCATCTATACTTTGTTTTAGTTCTTCAGTCTTTTGTTTCAGTTGTTTAATTTCCTCGTCACGTTCTTCAATCTCTTGCTTCAGTTGTTTAATTTCCTCGTCGTCGCGTTCTTCAATCTCTTGCTTCAATTCTTTAATTTCCTCGTCGCGTAATTGCACATCTGCTTTTAGTGTCCGTATCTTTTCACTTTTCCGTGTAAACTCTTCTCGATACGCATCTATACTTTGTTTTAGTTCTTCAGTCTTTTGTTTCAGTTCTTTAATTTCCTTGTCACGTGATTGAACATCTGCTTCGAGTGTCATTACAACTTCACTTACATTTCTGAACGCCTTTTCATGCTCTTCAGTCTTTTGTTTCAGTTGTTTAATTTCCTCGTCACGTTCTTCAATCTCTTGCTTCAGTTGTTTAATTTCCTTGTCACGTTCTTCAAGATCCGCATCACATTCATCAATTGTCTGCTTGCTTTCCTTTAAATACCTAAACTCATTCTCTTTCATTTTTTTCTTAATATCTTGAACCTGCTCTTTAAGTGCTTTAACTTGATCGCGATAATGCAATGCAATACGAAACATCACTCCGCTTAAGAGCAAAACTGAAACCACTGCTATCCATAAAATCTCATTCGAACTCATCTTTGTCTCCTTAATGCTGTAAAGTTTCTCCGGTGTGATCAACACCGCAGCTCTTGCTAATTTTCGACATTGGGGGGTGTTGCTCTTGCATTAATCTCTGCAAGCGCTCGGGATAAAAAAAATCTTCTGGACGCAAATCTATCCCATGATCACGTGCGTAGGTTAATAATTGCGCTTGATAAATTGAAGGAAATAATCCATTAGCACCACCCTTCTCTTTAGAATAAGTGATACGATAAACAGCGCCTTTACATTTCTGCAAAATACGCGAAACGTTAACAGCCCCCCCTAAATATTTTATTATGGTATACGCAGGTTCTTTTTTCATAATAATAAAGTTTCATATTTCATGAATTTTATCAAGATAAAAATTCAGTTTTTTTTTATTGATTTTTCATGTCGCATGAAAGAGCCTTACTCTTATGGAATCGGATCAGTTAAAGGCGTGGCTTAATGAGCAATTAGCTAAAAATGGACATGGCAGCAAAAAAATGCTAGCTAAACACTTAGGAATATTGCCATCTACTTTGTCCAACATACTAAATAATTCAGCAAAAAATAAACCAATAAAACCTAGATTAATAAGAGCGGACGAGCTAATAAAAATTATTGATTTTTTTGGTGAAATCCCACCTTTTTTAATAAAAGAATCTGAACAATTTATTCGTCTTTATTATCAAGCAAAACCTGAAGTTCAGAAAGCTGTTTTAACGATTCTTCAAAACTCTTGTTCTTTAGACAAAGAATAATAGCTGCCATCACTTTTTTATCTCCATAATTCCAAAGTTTTTCTAACATTGTGTTATCCATAATTAATTTTTACCTTTATAAAATTTCATATTTTATGAATTTTTTTATTGACGACGTTCATTAAATATGAAATATAAAGACACCATACCCCGAAAAAAAAAACCTATGTCAAGGCGTTTTTTTCAAAATGTATTTAAATATTTTGATATGGAGGCATTTGT
>NZ_JBHIND010000006.1:0-51229 GCF_042194695.1 Bartonella sp. CM86QHHN | reverse complement strand
CTCAATAGAATCAAGATTCACCTATTCCCCCATATTAGACATAACTATTTTATTTTACTTGCTTTTTATATACCATTTATGAACACCGCCGCAAAAAAGGCTTTAAGATGTATTAAGACACACAACAATCGCCTCTGCTGTTTTCTTGATCGCACCTCTTGCGGCAAGATGAGTAGTGCTTAATCCTAAAAAAAACGATTCAATATATGAACCCCCTGCGTAATATCAAACCCCTACGTAATATCAAACCCATGCGTATTTGGTTTAATAAATCCACGGAACCCTCATCAATTTCACTCTACGACTTTGAGTAATATGCTTTGCTTCCTGCAACAAAGGCTATTTTTTTATCACTGGTCAGAGACATCGGCTGGAATATTAGCGTTTCCCGCAGGGCTCGTTGTTACGACATCCACACGCCCCACAACGTTACCGCCCGCTCCATCGACAGCAGCGTTCGCTACCCCTGTTGTTTTATTATTGATCTCACCTCTCGAGACAAGATTGGTAGAGTTTTGCAATCCTACAAGACCGATTTTATGATATCCAGCCATGCGTATTTGATTTAATAAATCGATGACAGTACCATAATCAATTTCGCTATCCGCTTTGATTAAAATTTTTGCCTCTAAATTTTGCGTAGTTTCCCTCAACAAAGCTTCTCTCAAAGCTGCTTGTTCTACAAGATGATCACCAATGTAAAGAGAACGATCTTTTTGCAACGTAACATAAAGAGGTTCATCAGACTGAATCACTGAAGGTGCTTGAGTTATAGAAGGAAGCTGAACGGAAATGGCAGATGTTGCCAAAGGCGCTGCAACCATAAAAACAATAAGCAACACCAATACAACATCAATAAAAGGGGTCACATTGATTTCGCTTTGCAACCCACTCTCGTCTATATCCCAATCATTATTAAGGCTTGCTTTCATTTTTTATGACTTTTCTGTTGTCTTTGTCTATCAAGTTCACGGCTCAAGAGCCTTTCAAGAGCAGCAGCGATATCACCTAAATCATTGCGATAACCACTCAAAGCACGCATAAGGCTATTATACATAACAACGGCGGGAATAGCCACAAAAAGCCCAACAGCCGTTGCGAATAAGGCTTCAGCAATTCCAGGCGCCACCACATCAAGTCGCGTTGTTTGAGATTGAGCAATCCCAATAAAAGAATTCATAATTCCCCAAACAGTTGCAAAAAGACCAACAAAAGGAGCAATTGCGCCAATAGTTGCAAGAACAGCGCTTCCACATGCAACACGGCGTGTAGCAGCCAGCAAGCAGCGTGACAAAAGTGAATGAACCCTTTCTTTTAAACCTTCATGAACATCACGAGCCTTAGCATCGCGAACATCGCGGGAAACATCTTCATATTGATTGCTCTCCTCATAAAAGAGAATATCTTCAATCGTTTGTGCATTTTCCCCTGTACTGGTTTTTTCACCAGAGCTTTCGTTTATCCCTTCAGGAGCAGAAAAATGAACCTGTTGTGCAGAAAGATACACCTCTTTAAGGACTTCTTTGAGAAAAAACACACCAGCCCCTTTGCTTTCTTTCAAACTAGCTGCCAAACGCGTAAGAGTCTGAGCATTTAGAACCAATTGAAGTTCATGACGTACTCTTCGTTTTACCAAAGTGATCTCGACAATTTTCACAAAAGCAATTGTCCAAGACACAAGTGAAGCAAGTAACAAAATAATGATAACCGCTTTTACCACCCAATCAGCAGCCATAAACATAGAAAAAGGAGAAAAATCATGCACTGTCAATACAGCAGACATATTATCTAAAGGGACTGTTTTATCTAAAGGGACTGTTTCAGATTCCATTTTTATCTCACATTCTTGTGCTCTTATCTTTATTTATGAGCTGGATCGTCACCCCGCATAGCATCACTGTTCCAAAATGCCACTACCCTTTTAACATCACTTGTGTATTCCTCTTAAGAAAGAAAACTTGATAAATCAAGTATAGTTTTATTTCACAAGCTCTCTCTTAATTCTAAAGAAATTACTCAAGAAATTTTTCTCTAACAATTCAACAAGTTTATCTTACCCAATCAATTTATTGCATAAATTAGGCAAAATGATAAACTTACAAGAAGTATCGCATATAATATTTTAATTTATAAGAATAATTTATCATCGTTCCTGTTAAATAAATCTCTCATATCGCAAAGCTTTTCTCATTTCTGCGGCTCTTTTGAAGCCAACAAAATATTTTCTTACATGAAACAAGCAGCAAAAATATCATAAAATCCTCGGAGAAAAGGATATGCACTTCTCTAACAACCAGTGCACTAAAGTACCTCTCCTATCCTAAAATAAAAATATACCTTACGTTTAAAAAAAAGAACTATCGCAATATCTTAAACTGACCAAAAGTATAATGGGAGAGCGCGTGTTGCCCCCAAATACATAGAGAACAAAGAGCCGCAATATCATTTCTTTTTCTTTGCTTCAAAAACATAAAAATGACAGTACTTCTGCCGCAAACTCACAATAACCATGTTTTTTACCTGTCACAAGCCTAAAAAATAAACCTCAACACGCTTTTTAAAAACTTTTATAAAAACTGTGCCATGAGAAACTGAAGAATGGTGCTAAATTGCTGCAAAAGCATAAGGCAATTCTCAACAGATGCGACCCTTTACAGACAAAGCATATCGTATAGGAAAGATTTATTTTATCAAAAACAATTTTAAATTCGACAAAATGAAAGGAACAAAAAAAAGCTTTTGGCGTTACTCAAGCAGTGAAAATTTTCACTCCAATGCAAATGATCACTATGAACACACCAATACAAATATAATGAATCAAGAGGGAAAAATACCATGGCCCATAATAAAACAACACAGCACGATAAATCAGCCGTAGAAAAAGACCAACAAAAAGACCTACAAGGACAATTAGAAAAGTTACGCACTGAAATTTCAGGGATTACCTCAACCCTAACAGATCTTGGTGCAAACAAATTCAACGCCGCCAAAGACAAAGCAGAAAAACTATATCACTCAGCGAAAGAAAGTGGTGAAGACATGATGTCTCAAGCAAAAGATAAAATCAGTGATCTTGAACAAACCATGAATCAATGCGTTCGCAAAAATCCTGGCAAAAGCGTTTTGTTTGCCGCAGGGGTTGGTTTTATTCTTTCTCAATTACTACGTCGTTAAGCAATGCATAAGTTTATCGCTCCTCTTTTAAACCATCTTGTCGGTGGAGGGCTTAAAAGCACAGTCAAGCAAGTACGCCTTCAAGCAATTTTCTATGGGTTTATTGGCATTTCATTCTTCATGTCTTTGCTTTTTTTATGTACCATCGGTTTTATTGCGTTATGTTCTGTTATGAAGCCTCTTGCCGCCGCTAGTATCATGTTTTTAATTTGTCTTTCTCTTGCGGGATTAGGTCTTATTATCAGTCGCATTCTCAAAACTTATCAACGCTATGACCAACAAAAAAAGACAGAAGAACAACGCCATAAACTCATGACAGATGCGACTGTTTCCAGTCTTGCAGCTCTCAGTCAACATCTCCCTTTTGCCAAATTGGGTGTTCCCATTCTCGGACTTGCAACTTATTTTTTGTGGAAAAAAGATAAAAAAGACCGCTTTTCAGAGTAAAATATGTAAAGCTGTCACTCTAAATCCCCCTCTCAATGTGCTTTCTTTTGTTATAAAAGAAAGCACATTTTTTTCCTCATAGTCTCTTTAGCTTCTTCAAATACCTGAAAAAAATCCCCTTCATTTTGCTAAAAATTCCATAGAACCGCTACACTCTCTTTCAGATTGCAACCCATTTTTCATAAACATAACAACATAAGGCAATGCTTGCATTAGAAGTCCTAGTTTAATTCGAAGCCATTTATTGTTTTTTGAAGGAAATGATGTTCCGTTTCTGCCTTTCTCTATATTTTCATAAGCTTTTTTCAGAACCAAAGGTCACGTCATCGATTTGAATTTATAAAGCAAAAATATTCCCCGTATGAAAATTCTTTTTTCAAAAAATCTGAAATTTTTACCGATAAGAAAATTGTAAAAACGTCCATTACACAACAAAAATTTATCAACTCTGATACGAATAGAACAGAGGTCATACCTACAATTCACGTCACAGAAAAAATAAAGAAAGAAAATTTTATAGAAATATTTGCTGATGGCATTCAAGCAATTTGTAATTTATCTCGTACAGGACATCGTGCTTTGATAATAGTTTTAGAAGAATATCGATCTAATAAATCAACAAACGAAGACCCCAGCAGCGTTACCTTAATCTGGTTTGATGGGGGTATAAATGGAAAAAAGCGCGATATGGTCGACAGAACTTTTCACAATGGTTTAAGAGAGCTCATACAAAAAGGAATTTTAAAACCAAAATTGCCTAATCAATACTGAGTGAATCCTATTCTGTTCTTCAAAGAAGAAAAAGTTGCTTTTATGAAAGAATATCAAATAGAATCATCTTCTACCAAACCGGATATTTCATCCGTTGAACATCAAACAGATCTTGAAGATTTTATAACAAAATAACTTGTATCATTTATCGTACTGTGTATATTGTGGAGCATCTTGATTTAAGCGCGTGAGGGGAAAATAATGTCAAAATCACAAATAAGCAAAGAGGCGCTCGTCCTTTTGCTTTTATGGCTTCGTGGTCCTTTAAGATTGATACTAAGCCTTATAATGATAATGGGGTTTGTGGGATTGTTTACAATTCCTATTATGATATTATCAATAGGTTGGTCAAAAGCACTAATAAACATTACAATTTGTTCCTTTATATTAGGTTTTGGCTCTTTCCTTCTAATTTTTTATTATGATAAACTTATAAGATATTTACAATAAACTGTTCACATATTTTTCCATTAACAATACTAATAAAAAACAAAAGATCACGATAATTAAATCTGTATTCCGATATAATTGATGAGATTAATACATATAATTTTTAAAGAGGGGAAAAATGAAAAAATTTATTTTAATATGCTTGGCTCTATTGACTCTAGGATTGAATATTACAGGTTGTGGTAAAAGTGAAGAGGAAAAACGTAGAGCCCAACAAGAAGAACAAGCTAAAAAGTTTTTTGAAACAAAATCGCCAGATACAGATCGTGGACATGCATATTAAATAAATACCCCACGACAATAAAATGTGAGTTATCAATCTCTAACTAAAAGAGTATTTTGTGTAACTCACACCTGACAACGTCATTGTACACTTTAACACGTATGAAGACAATCAGTTTTAAAAACTTTGGAAAGGCTTTTCATAACCTATCCGCTTAACGCTAAGTATTTATATAACAAAATACCCATTTATTATCTTTTCTTGTCTTTTTTATAATATTTTCAAATATATATCACTTAAAATACCTTATTATTTTCATCACTTTCTTTTGACTTATCCCCCTATAAGCTTTCTCTTTAATCATGATCTCAAAGCCGCGTGAGAAAAGAACAAGATAGGCCTTTTGGTTATTGATAAGGGGCACACGTGCGCCTAACGATACGCTTTTACAGAATTTCCCAGCCTTTAAAACTTAAGGCTTTTAGCCTTCTCATTTAAATGCAGGTTTGATGTCATGATTTTGGGGTGCGATTATTAAGAGTTTGAGAAGCGAAGAGCTTTTCATTTAAAAAGCAAAACGAAATGACGTATAGCCAAGGAAACGCGCTCTCCCATAGCACTGTAGTAAACAACCTATAAGGATATTTTAAACACAACAAATTTTCATAACGAGCGTTGTCCACCAAGGACTGTGTGGATTATCATTAACTTTTTTCTGATAAGATTTGCAGTAGAATATTGTCTTGATTTTTAAATAGCGCTTGAAAAGACGCTTTATCAATAATGGTCAATATTAATTATGGTCAATGGGATTATAGCTCCCATGATCTCTTCGCCAATCTTCTGGTTGTTGAAATTGGCTCGACCATAAACCGTTTTGTGCTTTTTGAGCAGCAGATTGTAGGGTTTTATAGTCTGCGGGGGATGGAAAATGATGCTGATCTTTTGTCAACACCATCAACCCTTCTGCCAGCCCCAACCGCGCCAGATCAACCCCATCTACAAAACATTGTGCATAATGAACCTGTTGAACGACACGTGCTTGCCGACAAGTAACCTTTTTATCAATTGTTTTTGAAACAAGCCAAGCCGTAACAAAAGCACCGCAAGGCCACTTAACTCCGTTGCGTGAGGCAAATTGCCTCATTTCACAGCTTTCCACACCATATAATCGGATATCACGGATAATCTTTTTTCTCCATCCATCATCTACAAGCGTAATCATTTTAAAGGTCACACCACTTGTGACCTGTATAGCACCGGAATAGACCGGCACATTTTCTTCATAAAATTGTGATGCGATTGGTTCTGAATGCAACACCACATTTTGTTGGATTGCGTCTTGTTGGTTTGCATAATCAACCAATTGTGACTTCGGATTTTGAACGGGGTTTCCAATTGTCTTTTCTGATCCTTCAAAAAGAGAAAATTGCATAATATTTTCAGTATGTTGACTGAAATAAAAGTATCCTAAAATAATAATACAAATTAAGACAATATATTTAGGCGCTGCTCGAAGATATTTTAAAAGTATCATTTTGAATATTGCTGTATTTTATTGTTCATTAAATAATAAAAGATTAAATATTATTAATTTATCGATAGAAAAATTTATTTTTTTCATTTATATGATTCCCGATTAATATTTTGAATATTAATTTTGTGATTAACTTAAACATAAAGCGGGGGAATTTTCATGAAAAACATGAATAATTCGTTCATTAATGAACATACCTTACAAAAAACTATTCTATCCAACACCCAAAAGAAATGGTTAACAGCAGCATTGATGCTGTTTATTGCCTTCATGGCACTGAGTGAACCAGCATTTGCTGATGGCGGCTTCGGAAAAATTGAAACTGCTCTTCAAAAAATAGTTGATGCTTTAAAAGGACCAATTGCAAAATCAATCGCAACCATTGCGATTGCTGGTGTTGGGCTTGCATGGATTGCTGGTTATGTTGAAATGCGTAAAGCTTTCTTTGTTTGTGTTGGCATCGGCATTGTTTTTGGTGCATCGCAAATCGCATCAATGTTTATGTCTTAATTCGCTTAACTTTAGCCTTTCAAAGCCATGAAAGAGCACGACAAGCTAACAGAAGATACGTTATTTCTTGCTTGCACGCGCCCTGCAATGATTGCAGGCGTGACGGTGGAAGCTATGGGATTAAATGGGATAGGAACGATGATATTGTTCATTATGGCAGGCAATATTTTTTTTCTAACCTTTGGTGTGATGCTGCATTTCATATTCAAGGAAATCCTAAAGCATGACCATAACAAATTTCGTATTCTTCTGACATGGCAAAAAACAAGTATTTTTGCCAGAAATTCGAGTCTATGGGGTGGGGGAAGTATTTCTCCATTACGATTAATTCGTAATTATGAGGAATTATAATGAATAGAACAGAGCGCAAACGTGAAAAGCAGCCAGAGGCGATCATTCCTTATGTGCGCCATGTCAATAAACACATCATTGCGCTGGATTCACGCGCTCTCATGAGCGTTATTAAACTTGAAGGCATTAACTTTGAGACAGCGGATATTATTGATCTGAATGTGCTTCACGAACAGCTCAATAATCTGTTTAAAAACATAGCGGATGAACGGATAGCGCTTTATAGCCATATTATCAGAAAGCGTGAAACGATTTATCCGGATGGGACTTTCAGATCGGCATTTGCCAAGCAATTAGATGATAAATATCGCGACCGGATGATTTCACAGGAGCTTTATCGCAATGAGCTTTATCTTTCTATTTTGTGGAATCCACACGTTGATCAAACGGATAAATTAGTGGAGTTTTTCAAACGTTTAGGCAAAGCCAAGCAAGAAAAGACAGAAGTTGATGCAGAGTCCATTCGCAAGCTTGAAGATATTACCACAGATCTTATTCAAAATTTAGAGCGTTATGGTGCAAAAAGACTGAGTCTTTATGAACATGAAGGTAATATTTATTCGCAGCAAAGTGAGTTTATCCACCAATTGGTGGGAGGTCGTCGTGAACGTATCCCTCTCACATGGGGGACGATAGCTTCGACTGTTTATTCAGACCGTCTCATTTTTGGAAAAGAGATCATAGAAATACGCACCGAGGCGGGACAGCGGTTTGCGGGCATGTTTGGTTGGAAAGAATATCCAGCAAAAACTAGGGTAGGCATGGCGGATGGTTTGCTCACCCTTCCCTTTGAGTTTATTTTCACCCAATCTTTTATTTTCAAGAGCAAAAATGCTGCCAAACAGATTATGGGGCGCAAACAGAATCAAATGGTCAATGCAGGAGATCGAGCAGGTTCACAAATTATGGAACTGGATGATGCGCTTGATGATCTTGAATCCAATCGTTTTGTTTTAGGGGAGCATCATTTATCATTGGCAGTTTTTGCTGATACGCCGCAAGAGTTAGCGGATAATCTTGCCAAAGCGCGTTCTCGTCTTACAGATGGTGGGGCTGTCATTGCGCGGGAAGACTTAGGGTTAGCAGCAGCTTGGTGGGCACAATTGCCTGGCAATTATGCTTATCGCACCCGCTCTGGTGCAATAACAAGCCGCAATTATGCAGCGCTTTCTCCTTTTCATTCTTTTCCGGTTGGAAAAATAGATGGCAATGTGTGGGGACCGGCGGTCGCCTTGATGAAAACCTCTGCTGGTTCACCGTTTTATTTTAACTTTCACTTTGGTGATTTAGGCAATACGTTTGTTTGTGGTCCCTCTGGTTCTGGGAAAACGGTTATTGTCAATTTTCTTTTAGCGCAACTTCAAAAGCATGATCCCAATATGGTCTTTTTTGACAAAGATCGGGGCGCAGAACTTTTTGTCAGAGCGGGTGGCGGCACTTATATGCCCTTGAAGAATGGTAGACCGACAGGCATAGCACCGCTAAAAGGCTTAGACTATAACAATCCAGCAGATAGAGTTTTTTTACGCCAATGGATTATAAAGCTTGTTTCTTCTGAAGATCAAAAGATCAGTGAATCAGAAAGACAAGATATTTCTGCTGCTGTTGACCAACTTGCCTTGTTGCCAAAAGAACAACGGACAATATCGGCCTTACAAATGTTTTTTGACACCACGCACAGGGAGGGGATAGCGGGTCGTTTAGAAAGATGGTGTAAAGGCAATGCCTTAGGGTGGGTTTTTGACAATCCTGATGACGACATTGGCATTGATGCAAAATTTATTGGTTATGACATGACGGATTTTTTAGACAATAATGAAATTCGTCCCCCATTAATGATGTATCTTTTTCATAGGATTTTATCTCTGATTGATGGACGTCGTATTATCATTGTCATTGATGAGTTCTGGAAAGCCTTAGAGGATGATTCCTTTAAAGCCTTTGCGCAAGACAGGCTGAAAACTATCCGTAAACAAAATGGTTTGATGTTGTTTGCAACGCAATCTCCCAAAGATGCGATCAATTCGACCATTGCTCACACCATTATAGAGCAATGCCCCACACAGATTTATTTTCCCAATCAAAAGGGCAATCATGGGGATTATGTAGAAGGGTTTAAATTATCGGACAGAGAATTTAACCTGATACAATCAGAATTAAGCCGTGAGTCACGGCGTTTTCTCATCAAACAAGGACAAAGTTCAGTTGTAGCAGAACTAAATTTACGCGGCTTTGATGATGAAATAGCCATTTTAAGTGGCACCACCAAGAATATTGAACTCCTAGAGACCATTATGGATGAAGTTGGACAATCTCCAGAAAAATGGCTTCCTATTTTTCAAGAAAGGTCAAAGCAATGAAAAAACTTTTATTGGCAACAGCCGTCTATGCAGCTTCATTTGGCTTTCAAACAAATGCCTTTGCCATCGTGGTATTTGATCCCACAGCTGTTGGACAAATAATGAAACAAGTCCAGCAAGGCACACAACAGCTTGGCAAATTGCAAGAACAAATTCAACAAGGCAAACAACAGCTTGAGCAATTAAAGAGCCAACTCGATCAAGCGAAACAATTATATAACTCCTTAAATGTCAAGCCTGACATTTCGGGATTGAAAGAGATGTTTAACAAGCAAGGGAGCAGTGGCGCCCTCCCTTCAGATTTCAACCACTTTCAACAATCGATGGGCAGTGGCGGCGGCGGTGGCGGCGGTGGCGGTGGCGGCAGCAAAAACACGCAAAAATGGCAAGAAGAACTTAAATACAAAGAGCCCTCAGGGGGTGCAGACTCAAAAGAGGCAGTAGATGCTTTTTACGCACAAGAAGTGAAAAAAGCCGAACAGCGCGTAGTAGGACAAGCAGCCAAAGGACAAGACGTCTACGAAGAAGCCAGTGAAACACAAAAAAACATTACCAAGCTCCTTGACGAACTTGGAAGTACTGAAGATGCGGGTAAAATTCAAGGCATTCAAGCACAATTAGAAGCAATACAAGCAAAACTCCAAACACAAGTTCTCCAAATGCAAGCCGCCGCGATGATTCAACAAGCAGAAGAAAAAGCGGCAGAAAGACGTGAAATAGAAGAATTTAAAGCACGAACCAAAGCTTTGGCCCAAAAAATGCGTGGTCAATAAAGAGTAAAAAAGAGGGGCTTGAATATGAACAAGATCATCATAACAACATTGCTACTTTGCACAGGGCTTCTCGCTGCTGGTTGCGAAAAAACCCATAGCGTAGAAGAATTTAAGAAAGATCACAAATTATACGAAAAATGGAAAATGAAATGTATGACATCAGGGGATCTCGATTCGCAAAATTGTAAAAATGCAGAGCAAGCTTATCGTGAGAGTCTTCCAACATGGGGATGGGGGAGAACTGGCTCGACAAATGACGATAAACAAGAATCTGAAAAGAAACAGGACAATAAATAATGAATAAAGTTCTCATAACAACATTGCTACTTTGCACAGGGCTCATCACAGCTGGTTGTGAAAAAACTTATAGCGTCGCAGAATTTAAAAAAGATAAAAAATTATTTGAAGAATGGGCTGTGAGATGTGGATGGTCAGGAACTTCAAAAAATTGTGAAAATGTAAGAGTAGCCGATCACGAACTTGCGACAGAACGCAGGAAAAAGGCTGAAGAAGAAAACCGTAAACGTAGAGAAGAATGGGAAAAAAAGCAAAAAGAAGAAGAAGCTAAAAGAAAAGCTGAACATGAAAAATGGAAAGCAGAACAAGAAGCAAAGCGACGCGCTGAAGAAGAACGAATTGAAAAATGGGAAGCTGAAGCTGAAAAACGGAGAATTAAAGAAGACGCTGAATGGCGAGCTAGAATTAAAGAGGATCAGAAAAGAATAGATAAGATCTGGAGCACGCCATGAAGAAAATCGTCATCACCACACTGCTGCTTTGCACAGGGCTCATCACGGCTGGATGTGAAAAAACCTATAGCGTCGCAGAATTTAAAAAAGATAAAAATTTACGCCTAGAGTGGGATGCTAAATGTGGATTCGCAGGGACTTCAAAAAATTGTGAAAACATGCGGTTAGCATTTTTAGAACTTCAAAAAGAATATGACGCCAAAGCTGAAGAAAGAAGCCGGAAAGCGGCAGAGAGCTTCAACAAAGCGATGGATGAACTTATGGCTAAACAAAAAGCTGAACATGAAAAATGGAAAGCTAAAGAAAAAGCAAAAGAACAAGCCGAACGAGAAGCAGAAGAGCGCGCTAAACAACAACAGGACAGTCATTAATCATGAATAAAGTTCTCATAACAACATTGCTGCTTTGCACTGGAATTATCGCTGCTGGATGTGAAAAAACCTATAGCGTCGCAGAATTTAAAAAAGATAAAAATTTACGCTTCGAGTGGGATGCGAAATGTGGATTTGCAGGAACTTCAAAAAATTGTGAAAACATGCGGTTAGCATTTTTAGAACTTCAGAAAGAGTATGAAGCAAAAGCAGCAGAAAGAAGTCGTAAAATTGACGAAGAAAATCGCAAATCAATGGAAAAATTGAAAGCTGAACAAGACGCTTGGATTGAAAAAATGAGAGCTAAACGAGAAGCAAGAGAACGCGCTAAAAGAGAAGCTGAACAACAACAAAATAACCATTAAATTATAAAAATATACAATGAAGAGTGGAGCATCTAAATGGCAATAATAACGAAAGGCGTATTTACTGATATAGATGATATGTTAATGAAGCCAATTACAGAGACAATGGATAAAGCCATTACACATCGCTATTGCGCTTTAGCTGCTCAACTTAAAGAGCTTTGTGCACTTTATAATATATTTATGACAACATTATGTCTGTGCCCTAGATTTATCATCACTGGTTATAAAAAACCAGAACATAGCAGAATTTAAAGATTGTGCTCAAACCTCAAAAACTGAAAGAAAGAAGGGGAAATATCTATGAATAAAGTTCTCATAACAACATTGCTACTTTGCACAGGGCTCATCACCGCTGGTTGTGAAAAAACCTATAGCGTTGCAGAATTTAAAAAAGATAAAAAATTGATGGAAGAGTGGAATGCTAAATGTGGATTCGCAGGAACTTCAAAAAATTGTGAAAACTTAAGATTAGCACAACTTGAACTTGAAAAGGAATATGAAGCAAAAGCTGAAGAAAGAGCGCGTGAACGCGAAGAAGAAGATCGTAAAGCGATGGAAAGATATGAAGCCGAAATAGAAGCTAGACATGAAAAATGGAAAATTGATTTTGAAAAAAGAAAAGCTGAAATGGAAAAAAGAAAAGCTGAAGAAAAAGCAAAAGAACAAGCCGAAAGAGAAGCAAAAGAGCGCGCTGAACAACAACAAAATAACAATTAAATTATAAAATACACAACAAATAGCGGAGCATCTAAATGGCAATAGAAACCAAAGGTGTATTTACTTGGATAGATAATACTGTAATGCATTCCCTTACAAAAATAATGGATAGCGCCATTACACATCGCTATTGCGCTTTAGCTGCTCAACTTAAAGAACCTTACAGACTATACAATAGATTTATGGCAACATTATGTCTGTGCCCTAGATTTATCATCACTGGTTTAAAAAAACCGATAACACAAGCAGAATTTAAAGATTGTGCTCAAACCTTGTAAAACTGAAAGGAAAAAGGGGAAATATTGATGAATAAAGTTCTCATAACAACATTGCTACTTGGCACTGGAATTATCGCTGCTGGCTGTGAAAAAACCTATAGCGTCGCTGAATTTAAAAAAGATGAAAAATTACGCCTAGAGTGGGATGCGAAATGTGGATTTGCAGGAACTTCAAAGAATTGTGAAAACATGCGGTTAGCATTTTTAGAACTTGAAAAAGAATATGAAGCAAAAGCAGCAGAAAGAGAGCGTGAAGATGATGAAAAGTTTCAAAAAATGATTAGAGATTCCGAAGCCGAAATGAGAGCCAGACTTCAAAAAATGGAAGCTAATACTAAAAAAAAATTAGCTGAACAAGAAGCGAAAGAGCGTGCTGAGGAAGAACAAGAAGCAAAAGAGCGCGCTGAAAAAAAACAAAATAACCATTAAGACATAATGAAGAGCGGAGCATCTCAATGGCAGTAGAAAGCAAAGGCATATTCACTAAGATAGACAATATGTTAATGGATCCCATTACAAAAACAATGGATAACATCTATTGCGCTTTAGCTGCTCAACTTAAAGAACCTTACAGACTATACAATAGATTTATGGCAACAATATGTCTGTGCCCTAGATTTATCATCACTGGTTGTAAAACAACCGATAACACAAGCAGAATTTAAAGATTGTGCTCAAACCTTGTAAAACTGAAAGGAAAAAGGGGAAATATTGATGAATAAAGTTCTCATAACAACATTGCTACTTTGCACAGGGCTCATCACCGCTGGCTGTGAAAAAACTTACAGCGTCGCAGAATTTAAAAAAAATCCAACGTTGATGGAAGAGTGGATTGCTAAATGTGGATTAGCAGGAACTTCAAAAAATTGTGAAACTCTAAGATTAGCACAACTTGAACTTGAAAAGGAATATGAAGCAAAGGCTGAAGAAAGAGCGCGTAAAGATCAAGAAAAATTTGATAAAGCTATGGAAAAGGCTAGAGCTCAAATGGAAGCCGATCTTGAAAAAATGGAGGCTGAGACTAAAAAATTGCAAGCCGAACAAGAAGCGAAAGAACGTGCTGAAGAAGAACGAAGAGCGAAAAAACAAAATAACGATTAAATTATAAAAACACATAATGAATAGCGGAGCATCTAAATGGCAATAGAAACCAACGGTGTATTTACTGACATAGATGATACTGTAATGCATTCCCTTACAAAGACAATGGATAGCACCATTACACATCGCTATTGCGCTTTAGCTGCTCAACTTAAAGAACCTTACAGACTATACAATAGATTTATGGCAACATTATGTCGCTGCCCTAGATTTATCATCACTGGTTATAAAAACCGATAACACAAGCAGAATT
The DNA here is from genome assembly GCF_042194695.1 of Bartonella sp. CM86QHHN. Classification (NCBI taxonomy): domain Bacteria; kingdom Pseudomonadati; phylum Pseudomonadota; class Alphaproteobacteria; order Hyphomicrobiales; family Bartonellaceae; genus Bartonella; species Bartonella sp. CM86QHHN. Next base: position 36,796 of record NZ_JBHIND010000006.1, on the reverse strand, counting down.
TAAAGATTGTGCTCAAACCTTGTAAAACTGAAAGGAAAAAGGGGAAATATTGATGAATAAAGTTCTCATAACAACATTGCTACTTGGCACTGGAATTATCGCTGCTGGATGTGAAAAAACCTATAGCGTTGCAGAATTTAAAAAAGATAAAAATTTACGCTTCGAGTGGGATGCGAAATGTGGATTTGCAGGAACTTCAAAGAATTGTGAAAACATGCGGTTAGCATTTTTAGAACTTCAGAAAGAATATGAAGCAAAAGAAGCAGAAAGAAGTCGTAAAATTGCAGAAGAAAATCGCAAAAGATATGAAGAATTTGAAGCTGAACAAAAAGCCAGACTTGAAAAAATGAGAGCTAATACTAAGAAAATACTAGCTGAACAAGAAGCAAAACGACGTGCTGAGGAAGAACAAGAAGCAAAAGAGCGCGCTGAAAAAAAACAAAATAACCATTAAAACACGATGAAGAGCGGAGCATCTCAATGGCAGTAGAAAGCAAAGGCGTCTTTACTAAGATAGACAATATGTTGATGGATCCCATTACAGATACAATGAATAACGCCATTTCCAATCTTTCATCAAGCTTAGGTGCTCCGCTTAAGCTGTCTTGTACAATCTATATTATATTTATGGGCTACAATATCATCTATGGGCGTTCTTCCATGCCACTGTGGGAGTTTATAGCGACAACTTTCAAACTGGGCATCATTGTTACACTTGCTACAAACGCTGCTCTTTATAATGAGTGGGTCAGGGATATATTTTTCCATGATCTGCCGAATGCCATTGCAAATGTCACACAAGGAGCACATGTGGATCGAAATGTATGGGATAATATGATGAACCAAGCTGGAGCACAGGTTTTGGACGCAGCAAACCAGTACACAGGTCTGACTCAAATGGGGATGTTTATTGCGACATGGATTGCTGGTTTTATCTGCCTAGTTGCTGCTGCCTTTTTTTGTCTAGTCGGTTTTGTTGTTTCATTATTTGCTAAATTGGGTTTGTTTCTTGTCCTATCAATAGGACCACTCTTCATAAGCCTCTATATGTTTTCCTCAACCAGAAAATTCACAGAAGCATGGTTAGGGCAAGTCGCAAACTTCATCATTTTATATGTGTTAGTCGTGCTGCTTGGTGGTTTATATGTTAACATTTCAATGAAAGTTTTTTCAGGAGATATTAAAAATATCTTCACTACTTTAATTCAGTTCTTGGTTGTTGGTCTTGGTGGTATTTACCTTTTCCTCAGACTCCCTGATATCGCATCAGCTTTAGCCTCTGGGGGGGCTTCTCTTACAGGCTCAGGACCAGTCGCTAAAGCAACAGCTCAACTAAGTGGACGAGCTGCTAATGCAGCAACAAGGGGCATTAAAAAATTAGCATCACTATTAAAAAAGGTCTAAAATGAAAATGCGGGAATTTAAAAAAATTGGGATTATCTTACCATTTCTCTTTCTCAGTGGCTGTATGTCTTCACCAAACACACTGAAGTCACTCCCAAAATGTGATGGATATTCTAAACGTCCACTCAACAGATCAATGTGGAATTGGGAAGGGAAAAAACCCACGCCCACGCCCATTATCATCAGTAACAACACCCCTTCACCCGTAGAAGGTAAGCTGGAAACGCTTCTGGCACAAAAATTAACGGATGAAGAAATAAAATCCTACAAAGATTGCGGAAAAAAAGCATGAAAGAAAAAGACGTAGAACAATATATTGCCGAAGCGCGCTCGTTTGATCAAGACCGCATGCTCGCTTCACGCCGCACCACCCGCGTCTCCCTTGCCATTGCCGGCATCGCGGTTGCGGTTGCAATAATGTCTTCTCTCGCGGTCATCACCCTCACGCCCCTTAAAACCGTGGAACCTTTTGTCATTCGCGTCGACAATTCAACTGGCATCACCGAAGTTGTGGAAGCCCTAAAAGAAGGTCCCACCAATGTCGATGAAGCAATCACACGCTACTTTGCTGCAAAATATGTCCGCTCCCGTGAAGGCTTCACCACAGAAGAAACACAACACAACTTCCAAACCGTCTCCCTCCTCTCTTCTTCAGAAGAACAGGAAAGATTTGCCAGCTGGTATGGAGCAAGAAATCCCCAAAGTCCTCAAATTCTCTATAAACACGCCGCCGTTACAATAACAATAAAATCAATCTCCTTTATCAATGACGATGTCGCCCAAGTGCGTTACTACAGAACCATTCATGACAACGACAACAACAAAGAATTCATCACCCACTGGGTTGCAACACTTACCTTTGAATACATCAATGCCCCTATCTCTGTCCAAAACCGTTTGATAAATCCTCTAGGGTTTATTGTTAGTGAATATAGAACCGATCCGGAAGTGGTCAACTGATCATGACAAAAAAAATTCTTTTTCTCATTCTTAACATCGCTATTACCCTTTCTTTAACGCCTAGCCATGCCAGTATTTTTCCCACTCGTGCGCCAAGCGATAGCCGCATTCGCTTTATCAACTATGATGCCTATAATGTCACAAAAATTATTGGCTCCATACGCTCATCGGTACAAATAGAATTTTCTCCCAATGAAGAAATTGCCCATGTAGCAATTGGCAACAGCGTTGCATGGGAAGTCGCCCCCGCTGGCAATATTCTTTTCCTCAAAGCGCGGGAAGTCCAACCCATTACCAATCTCCAAGTCGTCACCACAAAGCTTGATGGCTCAAAGCGCTCTTATCAATTTGAACTCATCATTAAAGATGGAGAAATTTCCTCTGGACAAGAAACATATTTCCTTGTGAAATTTCGCTACCCACAAGAGGAAGCAGAACAAAGAAGACTCGCAGCCCTTATGCGACAAGAAAAACAACAAGCCCAGCGTATCGATAATGTCTTCAACGCTTCTGAAACCTACGGACCACGCAATTGGGCTTACACCGCTCAAGGCTCTATCACTCTTGAACCCTCCTCTGTTTATGACAATGGCAAAACAACAACATTTACATTTCCAGACAACCAAGAAATCCCCGCCATTTACATTGTCAGCAATGACGGTACAGAATCGCTGGTTCCCAAAACCACAAGAGGCAACATGGTGATTGTCCATGCCATTAGCGCACGCTTCACCCTAAGACAGGGAAAAAACGTCCTATGCGTCTTTAACGAAGCCTATCAACCAAAAGGCACAAATCCAAATACCGGAACAACCTCACCATCTGTTGAACGTAAAATTGCATCAGATCTTTAAATAAGCGGGAATTGAAGGGGACAACACATGAGTGATAAACCAATCATCGAAGATCGAGGATCTATTGGGGATGGCAAAAACAATAGCGCCAAAACCGCCGGCAAAAAAATAGTTGTCGCAATCGCCTGTATAGGAATCTGCGGCTATGTGCTCTGGAACATCTTATCCACCCCCACAGAACAAAAAGACACCGCAAAAGCTCATAAAAAACAAGCACAAAACTTTCACAATTCCCTCGCCCCTTTAGAGCTTGCGCCCTCTGACCCGCGTGCCAACATAGCACCAATAACCTTACCACCCCCACAACCACTCGCACAAGAACCCAAAAAAGATGACCCACTACTTGATGCCGCAAGACGCGCCCCTGTTTTAGCTTTTGCCAAAGGTTCTAAATCTCAATTAAAAGACATTGTCAACACGACTCTCAACCCCCTTGAAAAATTCCATGCCCTCGAAAATCTCGCGAATGCGCAAAATTCTCCTGCCCTTCAAGACACACAAAATTTTGCAACCCTATTAAAGCCTACCAAAACAGAAGAAACAAAAGCAAAACTCATCGGCAATAGAAACTTTATCATCGCCATGGGAACCTCTATTCCCTGTATCTTAGAAACCGCATTAAACAGTGAGCAACCAGGCTTTGCAAGCTGCATCATCAACCGTGATATCCTCTCTGACAATGGGCGCGTTGTTTTGCTTGATAAAGGAACCCAAGTGATTGGCGAATACCGCGGAGGGATAAAACAAGGTCAATCTCGCCTCTTTGTACTCTGGACAAGAGCAAAAACCCCAACCGGTGTCATCATCGACCTTGCCTCACCAGCAACAGACAGTTTAGGCAGAGCCGGTTTTGATGGCAACATCAACACCCATTGGTGGGAACGCTTTGGCTCTTCCCTTTTACTCACCGTTATTGATGGTGCCACAACAGTTTTAACAAATAAAATAGTAGGCAATTCCAATAAAGAAGGTTCAAACAACTCTGGAGGTGGCGGTTTTGAAGGCGCAAACAACACTGGAAAAGAGGCCGCCAGTATTGCTCTTGAAAATCAAATCAACATCCCTCCTACCTTAGAAAAATTTCAAGGCGAACTCGTCAACATCTTTGTAGCAAAAGATCTCGATTTTTCCTCTGTCTATAAACTAGTCGTAAAGAGCAAAAGAAACCGCTCTACTCCCAGCTATTCCTTTTTTCATTAAGCCAATAAAGTCACATTATGCCATCAGCAAAAAATGCAGAACGCGCCTCCATCGTCTTAACAAAATTAAAGATCTTAGATGATTTCCTCAATGACGACAATTTATTTGAAATTGTTATCAATCGCCCTGGTGAAGTAATCGTTGAGGGTCCCAATGGTTGGCAAACCCACATCTTAAAAGAGCTAACCTACAGCGAACTAGAAGGGATTGCAAAAGTTGTTGCTGCCTACACAACACAAAAAATCAGTGTAGAAAACCCCGTTCTCTCCGCAACACTGCCCAACAACGAACGCATACAAATTGTTATGCCTCCAGCAGTTGCAGCCAATACCATTAGCATGACCATTCGTAAACCTTCATCACGCACTTTTTCTCTTGAAAGTTTACATGAAAACAATCTGTTTTCTGTTGCCCAAAACACCAGTTTCACACCCACGCAACAAATGACAGAACGGTTATCCGAACTCTCTGATACAGACAAAGAGCTAACAGATCTCTTTATCGCCAAAGATTTTTGCACCTTTTTAGAAAGAGCCGTTATTACACAACAAAATATCTTAATATCGGGCAAAACCGGTTCTGGTAAAACAACCCTCTCCAAAGCTTTGATTGCAAAAATCCCTGACTATGAACGAATTCTCACCATTGAAGACACACCAGAACTTGTCGTTCCGCACGCCAACAAAGTCCAACTTTTTTATTCAAAAGATAACCAAGGCTTAGCAAAAGCAGGCGCAAAAGAACTGCTTGAATCAGGCTTACGCATGCGCCCCGACAGAATCCTTCTACAAGAGCTGCGTGATGGTACAGCCTTTTACTATATCCGTAATGTCAATTCTGGTCATCCCGGCTCCATTACCACCGTCCACGCCTCAACAGCCCTTGCAGCCTTTGAACAAATGACCCTTTTAGTCAAAGAAAGTGACGGTGGTGGTAATTTAGCACGCGATGATATCCGCGGCTTATTAATCTCGATGATTGATGTCATCATCCAATGTAAACGCCTTGAAGGAAAATTTCGTGTAACAGAAATCTATTACGACCCTTTCAAACGCCGTGATGCTTTTTAAAAAAACGCTACCCCTCACACCCTTTTTTATAAGCAAAAACTATACCAATAGAGCTTTCTTAAAAACACGATTATAAGCCGCGGATATCATCGCGTGCTAAATTACCACCATAGCTTCAAGTTCATTTTCAATGAATTGAAAGCAAAAAGAAGTAAAAATATCATCCCCATTCCCAATCACGAATGCGCCCCACAGGAAAACCAAAACGTGCCGAAAATGATATCTATAACCCTATATTTTTTCTGATTTTTTTTGACATCAACATTTGCAGGAATATAAATACCAAATTTAGTATCCGCTTCACCTTTAGCTTCAGACAAAAGCTTCACAAACACCTTTTAATATACGAGGTCCTGCTTTATGTGCCTTATCCATTATTATTCTTTTCGATATTCATCAAGGCGCAATATAAAAATTTTCTTCAACGCATTCCTCTCTGATTTTGTCAAATTACCTCAAGATGATTGACTGTAAATATCTTCGATCAACACCGGAATATTTTAACCACCAAAAAAGGGTATAACCTTATATCCCCCACTTTTACTCTTATGCTTTTAAACCTAACTTTCCTTGGCTTTCTCTCAACCCTTGCATAAGACCACCAGCATCTGAATGAGTAGCAATAAAAGAAACAATATCAAATAATTATTCAGGCGATATGCCTTCTTCTTTCACAGAAATTCAATAAGCTGCCATTTCAATCACGGTTTGCATACATCATTCAATATACGGAAACACCCATAACGATAATGATGTAAATGAAAAGCTAATTTGAAGTGAATGATCAGAAATATCAAATATCCAAATGACAAAACAAATCTTACCTATCTTCAGCTATATCTCTTTACCCTTGTCACTTCTCTTAACCCTTGTTACTTCTCTTAACCCTTGTTACTTCTCTTAACCCTTGTTACTTCTCTCGAAAGTTTTAAGCGTTTTCTCATGAAGAATAGACATATCAAACGGCAATCCTCTTTCATCAACAACTTTTGTCAAAGCAATACGGATGAAATCAGACACCGTAAGTCCTAAACTTGCTAATATTTCACCGGATTTTTTTTAACGCCCTATCTATGCAGGCACATACAACATCTTTTGTCACACCCATATTAAACACCTCCTTTGATTACCTCTCTTTTACCGTATGGCTTAATAGGGCTTATACAGCATAAGGCTTTATCCTTGCCCTTACCGTATCATATCTATTGATCTTGCACGCGCTATTGCGTTGATTTTCTCCTGTTGTCTCTGTTGCAAAAACTTAACTGCCATTTGAAACTCTTTTATGCGTTCTTTATTATAAGACTGTTCTTTGGGGATTGCTTTTGATAAATCAAAACCATATTTATGAATGGCATCATGTCCAAAACGTTTATCTAAAACACTTTGTAGCTTTAAAAACTCTTGATTAACCTGCTCTGGTATCTTTGAATAACTATCACAACCAGCTTCAACGTTTTTCATAAAAGTCACTGCTTCTTGTGAAAGTGACGGAACCTCAACTTTCAATCGCTCACGCTCCCGTATAACACTATCCATATGTGTCTCATAAGAATTCTTATAAAAGGATTGAAGCTCTCTCATAGTAGAAACAGCAAGAGGAACATGATAAAGCGCTTCTTTTCGTTCTTTTCCTGTAGCCTTCAATTTATCGATAAAACGATCTGACCCACGCAGTTCGCCTGCTCTATCATGTTCCCTTTCCAAAATATCAGGAAGTTTATCGCCTTTACCTGCTAAAATCGTTTGCTCAATCCTAAACGCAGCCTCTTGTGGATCTCTATAAATAGATGCTAAATGACTGTTTAACTCCTTAAACACATCAATGTAAGATTTTTTATTTCTAAGAGCGCTTAGCACCTTCTGTTCTAGATTAGAATTATCTATATAAGCAGCAAGGTATGGCTCTCGTTCTGTTGCTTTTGCAACAACATTCAAATCATTTTGTAATTGTTCAAGTTCTTCTTTTTGACGTTTAGCAAAACTTGTCTTTTCTCTATCCCAAGGAGTTTCAATCTTCTCTTTTTGTTGTTCCAAGCACTCTTTATTAAGATAAACGCCAAAAGCAATATTTTTGCCAATACCTTGAGAAACATCATCCCTTTTATTTTCTGTAAACTTGATAAGGTTCTTATAGATGAGTGCAGATAGATATTCTGAATTACCAAAATGTGCTTCAATTGACGCACGTGTCATTTCTTGTCGCTCAATACCCTTCCAGTTGATATGATAACCAGCTTCACGAGCCAGTTGCACCATAAATTCACGCTGAGTACGCCCATTCCCCTCTCGAAACGGATGCAACGCATTCAATTCGCCCATGTAATACCCAGCCCTTTGGCTAAAGTCATAAGCGCCAAGACCACGCAGATACTGTTCTTTTGCAAGCTTTTTTGTAATCTTCGGTGCATAACTTTCAATCTGATTATAACTAGCAAACATACTATTGCCTTTGGCAATATCCACTAAACGAACTTGTCCCGCCCATTCATATATGTCGCCAAACAGTCTTCTATGAATCTCTTTCATGTAATCCAGATCAAACTTACCACCAATAGGAGTATGTACAAATTCGAAAGATTTCACATAAGAAATCGTAGATTCTACACGTTGTAGCGTGGCTTTGTCTTTAATACCAAACCGATTATACATCACACCAGTTTCAGGATCAGTATGAGGATCACCGCTCCCCTTATACTTCTCCACGTTTTACCCTCTCCATATAATCTTTGAGGATATCACTTGTTTCAAACTCTCCAATAATAACACGTTCCATTTGCTCAACGACTTTTGGATCTGGCTCTAATCCCTCTAAACGTTGGCTTGCCAATGCATTTTCAGCATAGAGGCGACGCAGCTTAATTTCCTCTTCACTCAATATATTAAAACCCTCCTTTGCTTATATTTATTATAGCCAAACAGACTATAGAAACAAGATTTTATTCCTTGTCTTACCCGCGTTACATCTTTTGACCTTGTACGCTCATACGCATGATTTAGCTCTTGTATACGTTTCTGTTGCAAAAACTTAACTGCCATTTGAAACTCTTTTATGCAATCTTGATCATGGGACTGTTGTTAAGGATTTTTTTTTGATAGATCATAATTTGTTTGCATAGCAAGCCAAGCACGTGCTGTGCTTACACCAGACATTTCAAGCCTAATAGCAAGATTAGCACTCATAGCGGCTTTTCCATTTAAAACTCTAGAAAGTGCTACACGAGATATACCAAGCTACTCTGCTGCTTCATTAACGGATAAACCAAGCTCTTTGATCACATCTTCTCGCAATAATTCACCGAGATGTGAAGGATTCTTCATCATTGTTTAGACCTGCTTTTTGATGACAATCTAGATAATCAACCATTTCCACATCTATGCTATCAAAGCGAAATATTACGCAACAATTTCCATTTACAGTAATTGACTAATAATCCTTGAAATCACCCTTTAGCAGATGTAATTAAAAGGATGGATAACTCAAATCTTTTGGCGATACATCTCCTTCAAGAGCACTTAGAATACGCTTTAATTTTTGAGCATGGGCGGTTCTAATCCCTTCAGTCGTACCAGTATTATAGAAGGCTTCAATCCTTTTATGTTTAAATCTTAAAATTGTAAATGAATATAGAGTGTACCCTTCCAAGATACAAAAAATGTTCATTATTTTTACATCACACGGCTTTTTTTACTTTATAAACATTAGAACTGTCGTGAAAAAATTGCTCATTCTCATCTCTTTCTCATTATTCTACTAATTATTGGAAAAGTATAAGTTCATAATTAGGAGGAGCTAAACGTAATAGGAGCGTATCATATCTCCAATTGGCAGCGGCACTTAGAAACATCAAGATGATATAACCACAATGACCATTGCTGTTTGATGTTCATGAGGCGCTGCACCCGCTGTATATCGAGTAAAAAGAATGAATAACACTAATAACCCCCTACAAACTCTGTTAAACTAATAACCGGTTTACGAATAAGTAAAAGAAAAAGGAAAATCAAAAAAAGGCATATTTTTCATATCTTACGAACTATAGAGAACTCTATACGCATTGTAGTTATTAGAATTGGACTTTTCCCTTTTTTATTTAATTTGTTCGTAGATAGAGTATCCATTACCGTTATTACATCACTAACAGAGTTAATAATCATACCTTTTGTAATTGCCAAAATCCCGCATTAAAATCAGACCTTTATTCAAAGATGATCTGATAATTTTCTCAAAAAATTCAAGATTCCTCAAGTGCAGTCCCCATGCGTACATCATGATGAATAATAACATCCATCAACTCTGTCACGACCGCATCCAACACTTCTTGTGCATCGCCTTCAGCCATAAGACGGATAACCGGCTCAGTCCCAGAAGCGCGGATCACCAGCCTTGCCTCTTTTCCCAACCGCTTCTCTGCTTGATCAATGGCCGCTTTGACGGGATTTTTTTTCAAGACATTTTTATTTTTAATCGTTACATTTTTTAAAATTTGCGGTACAGGTTCAAACCGTTTACACAATTGGCTCATAGGGCTTTGACTTTCCTTCATACAGGCTAAAATCTGCAATGCAGCCACCAAGCCATCACCCGTGGTACCAAAATCACTAAGCACGATATGGCCAGAAGCCTCACCACCAACATTATATCCCTTTTGGCGCATGGCATCGACAACATAACGATCTCCAACTTTTGTCCTTACAAGGTGCAACCCTTTGCTATTCAAGAAACGCTCTAGTCCAAGATTTGACATAATCGTTGTGACAACACCATTGCACCGTAATCGTCCCATTTTATGCCAATTTTCAGCAATTACAGCAATCAACTGATCTCCATCAACCGTTTGTGCTTTTTCATCAACAATGAGAACACGATCTCCATCTCCATCAAGAGCAATCCCCACATCAGCACGCACTTCATGCACTTTTCGTTTTAAAGAGCTTAAATCGGTTGATCCACATTTTTGATTAATATTGGTCCCATTGGGTTCATCATGAATAGCAAAAACCTCAGCCCCCAATTCCCATAAAGCACGGGGAGCCGCTTTATAAGCAGCCCCATTGGCACAATCCACAACAATACGCACAGTATCTAAGCGAACATCACGCGGCAAAGTTCGTTTGGCATATTCAATATAACGATAAATATCTCCCTCAACCCGTTTTGCATAACCAATTTCGGCAGAACTTGCTAAAGATTTTGAAAGATCTGTATCGATCAATTGTTCAATTTTGGCTTCCATATCATCTGAAAGTTTAAAACCATCAGGACCAAAAAGTTTAATTCCATTATCATAGAACGGATTATGAGAAGCAGAAATCATCACCCCAAGATCCGCTCGCAAAGAGCGGCAAAGCATTGCAACAGCAGGGGTTGGCACTGGACCCAATAAAAAAGCTTCCATCCCCGCAGCAGTCAACCCTGAAACCAAAGCGTTTTCCAACATATAGCCAGATAATCGTGTATCCTTGCCAATCACCACACGATGAGATTGATGTTGTGAGCGAAATAAAACCCCTACAGCCATCCCCACCTTCATGGCAAAATCGGGTGTCATAGGAAATGAATTGGCTTTCCCCCGAATTCCATCTGTACCAAAATATTTTTGCACCATGCCTCTTTCCTTTAATATATAATTCTTCCCTTGGCTTTTTCTTAAAATCCTAACAAGCCCCCTTGGTACAATAGTCCTCCTCTCCCCGTATAAAATCAGATCATTGATCTTAAACCTTCATGCATTTAGACAATCAAGCCCCCTATTCACCATCTACATATCTAAACCACTCTCAAGCAATTATGTTTACACCCTTACACATAAAAGCAATATTATCTCCTCAAAATGCTCTATACATCCCTTTAACACAACCAACGGATAATTTCACACACTTGCTAAATCCGTAAAGAAACCCAGCACCAAACCTCATACCCTACCAAATCAGCAAGGAAATCTATCGCCTAACCTCACAACCCCCTACCACATTAGAAAAGCAACAGTCCACCTCGCCTTGTAGCATGCTAAAGCCGCCATCATACAACGGCTTTGCTTAATTTTTTGCTTCCATATTTTTGCAAATATTACAAGAAAGGCGCAAACAAAACTTGCGCCTTTCTCAAAGAATTTAGAAGTTTTCCTAAAACATCGTCACTCAAGCGGTATTAAATAATTCTTATTTTTCTTTATCATCTCCCGCAGTATTGGACTTTTTTTCAGTATTACTTTTAGAGCGGTTGACTGATTTTGTAGTACCTTTTGTGCTTTGTGCTTTTTTCTCAGTCTCATCCGATTGCACTTCTTTAGACTGAGCCTCCTTAAGCTCAACATTACCCGATTTTGCTGTTTTTTTCCCAACAGCTGCCTCTGCTTTACCTGCCTTGCCTTTATCGGTCTCTTCTTTATGAGGCACTGTTTTAGGGGCTGCTTCAGCGTTTTTTTCATCCACCACTGTTGTCTCTGTTCTGACCGTTCCAGTTTTTGGAACAGAAGACCCCCGTGGCGCAGCACCCTCATCTTTCTGTGTGCGTGAAGGAGGCTTTCCTGCAATAACTTCGTTAATTTCAGCTCCCGTTAAAGTCTCATATTCCAACAAACCTTGTGCCAAAGCAAACCATTCTTTTCTTTTTGTTTTCAAAATGTTTGTCGCATTTTTATAGGCATCATCAATAAGCTTACGCACTTCCATATCAATCATGCGCGCTGTTTCTTCAGAAACATTTTGTGTTCGCGCAACAGAATGACCCAAAAAGACTTCATCTTGGTTATCGCCATAAGCTACATTTCCAAGCAGATCAGAAAATCCCCACCGTGTGATCATCGCGCGAGCTAATTTCGTTGCTTGCTCAATATCAGAAGAAGCACCGGAGGTGATATTTTCCTTTCCAAACTTTAATTCTTCAGCCACACGTCCACCCATCATAATGGCCAGACGAGAAATCATCCACCGATAACTCATGGAATAGCGATCGCCTTCAGGCAATTGCATCACCATTCCCAATGCTCTTCCCCTTGGAACGATTGTTGCTTTGTGGACAGGATCAGCAACCGGCACATTAAGAGCCACAATAGCATGTCCTGCTTCATGATAGGCAGTGAGTTCTTTTTCCTCTTGTGTCATAGCGGTTGAACGACGTTCCGCCCCCATCATCACCTTATCTTTGGCATCTTCGAATTCTTGCATCGTGACAACTCTTTTATTACGGCTTGCAGCCATAAGAGCAGCTTCATTGACCAGATTCATCAGGTCCGCACCGGAAAATCCTGGTGTTCCCCTTGCCAAAATTTTCAAATCAACGTTAGGCGCTAAAGGCACGTTGCGCACATGCACTTTCAAGATTTGTTCACGCCCAGAAACATCAGGGTTTGGCACAACAACTTGTCGGTCGAAACGCCCTGGTCTTAACAAAGCGGGATCAAGCACATCGGGACGGTTTGTTGCAGCAATAAGAATAATACTTTCATTGGGCTCAAACCCATCCATTTCGACAAGCAACTGGTTTAAGGTCTGTTCACGTTCATCGTTTCCACCGCCAAGACCAGCCCCCCTATGGCGCCCAACAGCATCGATTTCATCAATAAAGATAATACAAGGTGCATTTTTTTTAGCCTGTTCGAACATATCGCGCACACGGCTTGCCCCAACACCAACAAACATTTCCACAAAATCAGACCCTGAAATGGTAAAGAATGGCACATTGGCTTCACCGGCCACAGAACGTGCTAGCAAAGTTTTACCGGTTCCTGGAGGACCAACAAGCAAAACACCGCGTGGGATACGCCCCCCTAAGCGTTGAAATTTTTGTGGTTCGCGTAAAAATTCAACAATTTCTTGAAGATCTTGCTTTGCTTCTTCTACGCCAGCAACATCTTTAAAGGTAATACGTCCTTGCGCTTCATTAAGCAATCTTGCTTTCGATTTCCCAAATCCCATTGCACCGCGTGATCCATTTTGCATTTGCCGCATAAAAAAGACCCACGCCCCCACGATAATAATAACAGGCAACAAGGAAAAGAGGAGATTGAGGAAAATGCTATTTCCAGAGCTTTCAGGAATAGCTTTAACATTGACGTTTTTACTTTCCAATTTTTGTATCAAACCTGGATCGCGAGGAGCATAGGTTGAAATAGCTCTATGTTCAATGGTTTTTCCTGTTAATTTTTGACCTTGAATGGTCACAGATTTCAACTCATTATTCTCAACTTTTTGCAAAAATTCAGAATAGGAGACTTCTCCACCACCAGAACGTTGGCTATCTCCATTAAAGAGAGAAAACGACACAATCAAAATCAATGCAATAACTCCCCAAATAAGGAGAGAGCGGTAATTGGAATTCATATTCAGCCCACTTAATCAAATATAGATTTCAAACAGTTCCCCTTAACATATAACCTTGTCAGCCCCTTGCCAAGGGATGAGAAGCTGTTTATTTTCTTTTAGAGTAATTTTCCTTTATCTTTTCACCTCAATATTAAAAAAAGGTTCCACAACATTCACCAAGGCTGCATCTTCTCGTGAGGAAAGCCAATCGAAAGGTGCCATAATTCGCTTGACGATAACATGTTTATGAACAACTGCTTGAGAAATCAACTCTGGAATATCATACCCTTTATGATTTGAGATCATCAGCAGCGATTGTAAAGAGGGAAAATGAGGCTTTTCAAGCTCAAAATCGCTATTTTTTAATAAAAATTTCAGCTGTTCTAAATTTGCGGCTCCAACCTTTATAGCCTCATATCCATGATTTGTGATATGATAGCGCCCATCCCATATAAAAGTTTTATCTGGCTCAACAATAGCCTCTTTCATATTTCGCCCTTCACGCCACAAAGAAATTCCCTGCTTGTTATATTCAATAACAGAGCCCGCATAAGTAAAACGCCGCTTTTCTGGAGAATCAAGACAGAGTTTTTGAACAAGCATGCTTAATTTCTGATTGGGGAGCAAATAAAATCCCCCTCCCATCAGCACAGCAAAGAGCCCCACCACAAAAGGAAAACTGGAATGTTTCTGTAAAAACAGCGCAGGCTTTGCTATGAAACAACGCCCATGTTGGACAGTAATATCCAGCGCTAAGATCAAATCAGCAATATTTTTGGCTTGTTGACGACGCTGCAATGCAGCTTCATTTATTTTTTGAGCAATATAAGCCAATTTTTGTGGAGAAAGAGATTGACGCACGCGCACACGTTCAAAATTGCGATCTTCATTGGTTGGATCATCAATCCATGTTTGTCCTTGTAAGCGTAAATAATTCCGTAATGTTTGGCGTTTTACACCAAGGAGTGGCCGAATCAAACGCACTTTTCTATGCAACAGCGCCTCACGCGGAATACAGGATAAACCACGTTCATAGAGGGGACCATAGTTTTTTTCGGCAATATTTTTTCTTGTTTTTCTGGTATGATCCTCATCACGTATACCCTCGGCTTCACCACGCAAAATACCAGCAAAACCACTGGCATAAACCTCATCGCGCATGGCAACAGCTTCACTATATAAAGCACCTCTATTCTTTTGGAGACGTTGATACCGCATTTGATAGGTCTCAACCTGATCATTGAGTGTATGCCCCGTCATAATAAGTGATGCGCCTTGTTTTTGTGCTTCTTTAACCAAGAGATCATAGCGTGCAACACGCGCGCTGGAAGCAATATGCGTCTTTGGCTTTTCGCCTTCCCATCGCACAGTGATATGTTGAATATCATGGACACGACAAATTTTCGCAACAGTTTCTGCCTCACGCATCGATTCTTTACGCAATTGATGATCAACCGTGACAACAATCATTTCTGGAGGAAATACGAGTGTTTCCAAATGCTCTTTGACCAAAAACATCAAAGCCAAAGAATCACTTCCCCCTGAGACGGCAAGAATCAACTTCTGACATTGAATAAAATCCGATGTTTTAAAGAGATTTCTTGCCAGTCTAACGCACACCGAAAACGACCTCGCTGTTTATTTTGCAGGTTTACAAAAAACAGATGCTAATGTTTGTTGACGTTTTGATTTTTTCACAAAATGAGCACAATCGTCTTTATTTGGCTCAAGAGCGACCATACTTCTTGCTAATTTCAGTAAAATCTCGGAGGTATAGAGCTTCTTTTTATCTGCATACCATGCGGTAAGATAAACTTGTGCTGCTTCATGATAGCGTTTTTGCCCCAACAAAGATTCGGCCAACCAAAATAAAGCATCATCACTCAAAGGATCTTTTTTGTAACGATTTTGAAAAGCGCAAAAGCTTTTTTCAGCATCAACATAGTTAGCAGAACGAATAAAATCATACCCTTCCTTATACAAAGCTTTAGAAGAAGAAAGATTGTCACTCTGATGTGCTTCAATTGGAGCACTTACTTCATGCGCTTTGTTAAAAGGTTGACTGTTTTCATGGTCATGGCTCTCCACCTTAGCTTCCACAGCAGCAACCTTTGTCTGGTCACCTGTACTATGGTCCTGCTCCATCTCTTCCTTTACAGTCTGAGATTTTTCATCTACAGCAGACTTTTCAAAAGAACAAGAATAAACAGAAGAGACTTCTGTATCAAAAAGCTCGTGAAACTGCTTGTTAACATTTTTTAAACTGTTATGCTCAAGCACCATTCGTATCTTATGCAAAAGCTTATCTAAATCATAATCTTTAAATAAAGCCTGTTGATTCTCTAAAATAATCCCTTGGTGCTCTGCAACACTAGTAGCTTTTTCCACCACATCAGATGCTGCTTTATCAGCTGCTTCAGGTGCTTTCTTCACTGCATCAACAGCCTTATTAACGGCGTCAGTGGCTTTTTCCACCGCATCAGATGCTGCTTTATCGGCTGCTTCAGGCGCTTCTTTAACAGCATCAACAGCCTTATCAACAGCATCAGTGGCTTTTTCCGCCGCGCTAGATGCTGCTTTATCAGCTGCTTCAGGCGCTTCTTTTACAGCATCAACAGCCTTATTAACAGCGTCAGTGGCTTTTTCCACCGCGCTAGATGCTGCTTTATCAGCTGCTTCAGGTGCTTTCTTCACTGCATCAGTTGCCTTATCAACAGCGTCAGTGGCTTTTTCTATCACATCAGATGCTGCTTTATCGGCTACTTCAGGCGCTTCTTTAACAGCATCAACAGCCTTATTAACAGCGTCAGTGGCTTTTTCCGCCGCATCAGATGCTGCTTTATCGGCTGCTTCAGGCGCTTTCTTCACAGCATCAGTGACTTTTTCCGCTGCATCAGATGCTGCTTTATCAGCTGCTTCAGGTGCTTCCTTCACAGCATCAACAGCCTTATTAACAGCGTCAGTGGCTTTTTCTATCACATCAGATGCTGCTTTATCGGCTGCTTCAGGCGCTTCTTTAACAGCATCAGTTGCCTTATCAACAGCATCAGTGGCTTTTTCCGCCGCATCAGATGCTGCTTTATCGGCTGCTTCAGGCGCTTTCTTCACTGCATCAACAGCCTTATTAACAGCGTCAGTGGCTTTTTCCACCGCGCTAGATGCTGCTTTATCAGCTGCTTCAGGTGCTTTCTTCACTGCATCAGTTGCCTTATCAACAGCGTCAGTGGCTTTTTCTATCACATCAGATGCTGCTTTATCGGCTGCTTCAGGCGCTTCTTTAACAGCATCAACAGCCTTATCAACAGCGTCAGTGGCTTTTTCCGCCGCATCAGATGCTGCTTTATCGGCTGCTTCAGGCGCTTTCTTCACGTCATCAGTTGCCTTATCAACTGCATCAGTGGCTTTTTCCACCGCGCTAGATGCTGCTTTATCAGCTGCTTCAGGTGCTTCCTTCACAGCATCAACAGCCTTATTAACAGCGTCAGTGGCTTTTTCCACCGCGCTAGATGCTGCTTTATCGGCTGCTTCAGGTGCTTCCTTCACAGCATCAACAGCCTTATTAACAGCGTCAGTGGCTTTTTCCACCGCGCTAGATGCTGCTTTATCGGCTGCTTCAGGTGCTTTCTTCACGTCATCAGTTGCCTTATCAACAGCGTCAGTGGCTTTTTCCAACACATCAGATGCTGCTTTATCGGCTGCATCAGGTGCTTTCTTCACGTCATCAGTTGCCTTATCAACTGCATCAACTTTATCCGTATCATGTGCAGGATATTCGGAAGCCTTTCGTGCCGCACTTTGAACAAGTGAAGTAGAACAAGCTATGAAAACCCCCATATAAAAGAGTGTTTTCCAATTGATTTTACGATACATTCTTTTTTCCCCTTAAGAGCTTATTGAATAGTTGAAACAAACAATCTTCTTTTTAATGACTATTCATGTCACTCAACGTTGTCACAGCACGTCGATTTTGATTCCAACAGGAAATATCATCACATACTGCTACAGGTCTTTCTTTTCCGTAAGAAATTGTTTGAATCCGTTGTGCGGACACACCAAGAGACACCAAATAGTTTCGCACAGCAACAGCACGGCGCTGTCCAAGTGCCAAGTTATATTCACGTGTTCCCCTCTCATCAGCATGACCTTCGATCATAATAGAATAATAAGGATAATGAAGCAACCATTCTGCTTGGCGCGTTAAAATACGTTCAGCATCAGCATCAAGTGAAGAAGAATCGAGACCAAAAAACACGCGATCACCCACATTAACCGTAAATTCTTGTCCTGAGCCTGGTGACACCTGATTCAAACCAGCATCATTCATATAAGCGCCATTCATACCGTTAAGTGCACCAACATTTTTTTTGCCACACCCACCCAGGCATAGTGAGAAAAGAAAGAGGATAGCTAAGGAATGAGAGATGGTTTTTTTGGTAGAGCGCATAGTCCGTTTCTCCTTGAATTTCGTAAAGAAGGGTCAATTCTTAAAAATATTTTTAAGAATAACCGTTAATTCCTAATGAAGAAGAAATTTTTTCTGTTTTTTCGTCCTCATTTTTACTTTTAAGTCTCTGCCAATTTTTCTTCTCTTCAGCCATTCCTCTAACATTTCCATAAGAAATGTTTCCCTTATGCGTCATGGCTTTTTATGCATCATCTTGATCTTGACGATTTTTTTGCAGCGCGTTCAGCTTTGCAAAAACTTTATCAGCGTCAAAAGTCTTATGCAGATTGTCTTCACTCTCATTTTCCTCTAGAGCAGCGTTTTCCGTCACAGAAGCGGGAAGCAACGACCTATCTTCTTCTGCTGCAACAGGACGATTTTTCGCCGCACGCTGGAGCTCAAAATCTAAATCGATTTGCGAACACAAACCAAGTCCTACAGGATCAAGAGGAACCAAATTTGCACTATTCCAATGGGTTCTAAGGCGGATTTGTTCAATTGTCGCTTTTGTTGTCCCAATCAACCTTGCAATTTGTGCATCTTTCAACTCGGGATGGTTTGTAACCAACCATAGGATACCATTGGGACGATCTTGGCGTCGAGAAAGAGGGATATAGCGCGCCCCTTTACGTTTTTTTTCAGGAATATGCACCCTAGATTGAGAAATTTTCAATCGTGCGTTTTGATCAGCCTCCACCCGTGCAATTTCACTGCGCGTCAATTGCCCAGAACTAATCGGATCTAAACCTTTAATACCATAAGCCGCATCACCATCGGCAATAGCTTTTACTTCCAAGACATGCAATTTACAAAATTCTGCAATCTGATCAAAAGAAAGAGCTGTATTATCAACCAACCAAACAGCTGTTGCTTTGGGCATCAAAAGTTGCGTTGCCATTTTTATAAATCCTCTTCTGCGCCTCTTCTATGAGGCAGGTTACCGCCCACTCAAGAGCACTGGAACTTTTTTATATGTTTAGGTCTCTCCAACCACTCCTAAAACAAAGCGCGGCATGGAATAAACCATTTTGCTATGAGATTACATTCTGTTATAGCGTTATTTTTGCTCAACGACAAGAGATCTCTCTTGTAATGATCCTCAACTAAGGTGTCTTTACCTTTAAGATGAATTTTCTTATAAAGGGTTTATTCGATTATTTCACCTCATGCTGTGGCACATTTATTCTGGTGGGATGCATGCTTTATCGCCTTAAATTCTAAGGAGTATCCAACTGGCAAAAAAGCCCTCAAATAGGAAGGAAAACTATGGCAGGCCATTCACAATTTAAAAATATTATGCACCGTAAAGGGCGTCAAGATGCAATGCGCTCGAAAATATTTTCTAAGCTTGCACGCGAAATTACCGTAGCAGCAAAACAAGGTGCTCCTGATCCAGCCATGAATCCACGTTTAAGGCTGGCTGTTCAAAATGCCAAAGCACAATCGATGCCGAAAGATAATATTGAACGCGCAATTAAAAAAGCGTCAGGCGCCGATGTCGAAAATTATGATGAAGTACGCTATGAGGGCTATGGACCAGGCGGCGTTGCCGTCATTGTTGAAGCTTTAACTGATAACCGCAACCGCACCGCTTCAAATGTGCGCGCCGCCTTCACAAAATCAGGAGGAGCCTTAGGGGAAACAGGATCGGTCAGTTTCATGTTTAATCGGATTGGTGAAATAATCTATAAGCCAGAAGCAGGAACAGCCGATAACATCATGGATGCAGCAATTGAAGCCGGTGCCGAAGATGTGCAATCAGAAGAAACCGGACATCATATTACCTGCGCATTTGAAGATATTGGTGAAGTTTCCAAAACACTTGAAGCAAAACTTGGTGAAGCAGAATCGATTAAAACGATTTGGAAAGCCACCACCCTTGCACCAATAGATGAAGAAAAAGCTTTGTCCGTTTTACGACTAATTTCAACATTAGAAGAAGATGATGATGTGCAAAATGTTTATGCAAATTTTGATGTCAGTGATGAGATTTTGGCAAAATTGTCTGTATAATTCCCATCATTTGCATAAGCCCTCTCTTCATGCATGAGGGCTTCAAAAGCATCTGTCACCCCTCCTCTTTATCCGCACATATAAAAGCCCCGCGTCAATAGCGGGGAAAATCTGTCTGTACAACAAGAAACCACAATCAATCGCAGAAAACATAATCCCAAAAAGAAAGCATACAAAACTCTGTAGCCTTACGCCTTTCTTACATGCCCCAAAGATTATCCCTATATCCCCTCTCTATTTTATCTTTTTGTTCTTTAAGATTAACCTCCTCTCTCCGCTCTCAAGTAATGAAATGATCTAGCCTCTAAACAATTAGGGGTTTCTTGACGTATTCCTATGACGAATCACTCATAAAATTCACTTGAAACTTAAGGCTCAACAAACATACACTCCCCTAAATATTCGCTACGCACTTAAAAAACACTTAGAATATATCAAGGAGGTTTATACGCCCTATATCCCCACACCTCAAAGGGCAGTGTTTTTACAACATCACAGAATAAAAATAAGCAAATGGAAAGCCAGAGCTGATTGTTTAGCAAAGTATTGTACAAAAAGCCGGTACATCTCTCTAATCCGTTGCGGATAAATTTTTGACTTTATGGCATCGTATATTTCTAAAATAACGTCATTTATCTTAAAAATCTGTCCTTTTGCTCTTACTAATCAATCAAGATTCAGATCTAAAACAACCGCGTACTTGAATAAAACACATCAAAGAGCAACAGCCCCCCTGACAAGACCAAACTCTTCACAAACAAAATCGAAGAGGAAGTTAAAAAAATATATATAGCGACACTTTGAATAAAAAGTTGAAATCTAAAGACCTCAGAATTTTCGACTCTATTTTTTCAAGGTCTTGTTTTGAATTTTTTTAAGCATTTTCCCCCAAGGAAATTCCATTATCGATCAACAACCGTAGATGATAGATGAAATCTACATAACTCCCCATACCCACTATAATCAATTCCTTCTTTTAAATAATTAAAGACAATTGAGATTGTTTAAACTTGAGACTGTATTCCTTCTATACTCTGTTTTTAAGCATTTTGTTTTACTGTACATTGAGCAAAGGCGACCATGCTGGATCTGAAGCATCATTGGGGGTAGGGAGTTGTCGTTCATTGCGACCCGTAATATCAATCGTATAAATTTTTGGTCCCATACCGGGATTTTTGCGAAAGAACATCAGTACACGACCATTGGGGGCCCACGTTGGTCCTTCATTGTGAAACCCTGTGGTTAAAATTCGTTCTCCTTGTCCATCAGGGCGCATAACACCGATAGAAAATTGTCCGCTTAATTGTTTTGTAAAGGCGATATAGTCACCCCGTGGAGACCAAATAGGTGTTGAATAACTCCCATCGTTTGAAGAAATACGTTGAATATCACTCCCATCCGCATTCATTTTATAGATTTGCGGCTTTCCACTACGATCTGAAGAAAAGACAATTTGTTTTCCATCCGGTGAATAAGAAGCAGAAGTATCAATAGCAGAAGTTGTTGTAAGTCGCGTCATCGTACGGGTTCGTAAATCCATAGTGTAAAGATTGGCACTCCCATCATTTTGTAACAAACTCATGATAACTTTTTGTCCATCAGAAGAAAAACGCGGAGCAATTGTCATGTTATTAAACGTTCCGATCAACTCTCTTTGCCCCATTTCAATTTGTTGGAGATAAACATGAGGTACTTGATTGTCCTCGTAAGCCATATAGGTCAATTCTTGTCTTTTTGGTGAAAACCGCGGTGTAAGCACCAATTCACTTCCATCAGACATATAAATCAAATTTGCGCCATCTTGATCCATCATTGCTAAACGTTTAATGCGTGCATTTTGAGGCCCTGTTTCATCGATAAAAACAATCCTTGTATCAAAATAACCACTTTCTCCTGTCATCTCACTATAGATCTCATCTGCGATCATATGTGCCACACGCCGCCAACGTTCTGTCGCGGTATAAAAACGCCGTCCTTTCAATTGTCTTTGTCCAAACACATCCCATAAACGAAAATCGACCCTCAAACGTCCATCGATTTCTCTCATGACTTGCCCAGTAACTAAACCTTGCGCTTTTATTTTCTGCCAAGAAGCAAAATGTGGTTGTTTATTAGGATTAGAAATGTTTTCCAAAAAATTTGCTTTATCAAGCGGTAAAAACAGCCCCGACCGTTCGAGATCGGCTGTCACCACAGCAGATATTTTCAACCCAATCGAATCATTGGAAATAAAGTCTGTAATTGCAATGGGAATGGGATTAAAATCAGCGCTCGAAATCGTCCCTTTCAATTGCGCATAACCCGATGAAATACTTGAAAGCCACAACCCACAAGTGACAATAAACCAAGCAAAAACTTTATGTCTCGTTATAGTCATCATGGAATGTGTCCTTTCGTTAAGCGCTTTTTTCTCGTTTATCATCTTATTTCTTGGAGGGGATCAACATTAAAGTCAAAACCTTGCCCCCATAGATCATATTGATCACGTGGGAGATCTGCATAAGGTTGGCATGAAAAGACAGCAGCATACACCTGCCTTATCATAATAGCTTGTTGACTCTCAAGGCCGCTTATGGGATCAATGATAGGATCGCCCACAACCATCCCTTCACGGTCTAAATAAAATCGCAACCGCACGACCGGACGATTTTTTAAATCGCCGCCAAGCGCCACAAGTTTAAGCTTCTGTTGAATACATCCCCCCGCAATATTGACCAATGTTTGTGCCATTTTTGTGGTATCATTAATATTTTTTCTTGCACCCAAAGCTTCTGGTGTATGAGAACGTTTTGCTCCCCCTCCTTGTGACCGCGCACGATTGAGCAAATTATTTTCCTCCAGAGCTAAAATATCTTCAATGGTCTGTTTCTCTTGGTTTTTCTTGTTAAGATTTGGCGTCTTTTGATTCAATGCAGCCTCATTCTTCTTTGGAAATTCTCCGTCAAACTTTGGTTTAAACTGTGGAAGAAGAGATTTTTCTGGAAGTACAATTTTAGGCGCTTGATGAACAATCTGCTCTGCTGGTACTTTTGGGACCGTTGGAGCCAATTCTTTTGGCGATATCATTTCTTCATTTTTGTGCGCAGGCTTGAGCGCAACCTTAGAGGCATCCTCCGGTGCCTCCAAAGGCATCTCAGGCGCAACCTTGGGCGCATCCTCCGGTGCCTCCAAAGGCATCTCAGGCGCAACCTTGGGTGCATCCTCCGGTGCCTCCAAAGGCGTCTCAGGCGCAACCTTGGGCGCATCCTCCGGTGCCTCCAAAGGCGTCTCAGGTGCAACCTTGGGGGCATCCTCCGGTAGTGCCTCCAAAGGCATCTCAGGTGCAGCCTTGGGCGCATCCTCCGGTGGTGCCTCCAAAGGCATCTCAGGTGCAGCCTTGGGCGCATCCTCCGGTGGTGCCTCCAAAGGCATCTCAGGCGCAACCTTGGGTGCATCCTCTGTTTTTGCTTCTAATAATTCTGGTTTTGTAAGTTCGGGTGCAAATGTTTCTGATGTGTTCTCGCTTGATGGTGGCGATGCTGTTTCAACGGGACGCGGCTTTTCCTTTGGTTGAAATGGTGCAAGACTATCTATTTGTCCCTCTCCAATATGGCGTGCATCTTCTTTCTCTTGTGGTTGCATAGTTGGTTTGACGGCAGGGATTGCACGTATAGGAGCCTTCACGGCTCCTTGTTGAGAAGAAAACTCGTCCACCAAAGGAGCAAGAGTGATGGGAATTGCTTCCAACGGTTGTGGTAAAGAGACAGAGCTTGTAAACTGAATAGCTCCCCAACTGAGAAAAATGACATGGACCACAAGGGATAAAGCCAAGCCTCGTTTCATACTATGATAGGAGTCTTTGTTCATTCTTTATGCCTTACTTATGCCTTACATTTTTTCATTTTTAATCACTCTATGCTCTTTTAAAAACATCTTAAAAACAACCGGTTATGCACAATTTTATTACTTATTATTTATTGTGCTAAACTTGCTAACGCAACTTGAGAAAACCCCGCTTTTTGAATATCTGCCAGCAGTTTTAATACTTGCTGATATTCAACAGTTTTAGCAACCCGCACAAAAACCCGTTGATCTTTTTGTGTAGCATCTGCTTCCAGAAGAGTTTTCAGGTGTGCAATCAGGGCCTGTGACGTTTCATAATAATCTTGATTAATGGCAAAGCGCCCTTGCGCGTCAAGTGAAACCGTAAGAGGTGTTTTTTGAGCTCGTACGGGACCCGCTTGACTACGAGGCAAATCTAGAGGAACACCGTTCACTAAAAGGGGGGCAGAGACCATAAAAATAATCAACAAGACCAGCATGACATCCACAAAAGGAGTGACATTGATCTCACTCATCAGTTGGCTTCGTGAATGATGCCGCCTACGTGTATTTTTGCGAGAAGAAGAAGCAACCGAAACGCCCATGGGATAAAATCCTTTTTATAAAGAGGAAGGTGCTGTGCGTGTTTCATCAATACGCCGCGATACAATTGTTGAAAATTCATCGGCAAAATTTTCTATTTGTGCAATGATGCGCGCACTTTCATGGGTCAACTTGTTATAAGCAATAACAGCTGGAATTGCTGCAAACAAACCAATCGCGGTTGCCAAAAGCGCTTCTGCAATCCCTGGCGCGACAATGGCAAGTGATGTATTTTGAGAAGCTGAAATAGAAAGAAAAGACTCCATAATACCAATAACTGTTCCAAAAAGTCCGATAAAAGGTCCCGCAGACCCCAGTGTCGCAAGAAAACTTAATTTTGATTCTATTTTTTCACTTTCACGTCCCAGCGTCAAATCCATAGCCTTATCAATTCTGCTCTGCAAACTTTTCGATGTATGGGTCCCTTTTTCAAGAGATTTTTTCCATTCAACCATTGCTGCCATAAAAACTGCGGATATACTATTGGTACGTTGACTTTTGCATGATGCATAAAGATCTTCTAGCGCTTTGCCAGACCAAAATGTGCGTTCAAACTGCTTTATTTCACGCCGTATTCTCCGATACGTAAAAATTTTATCAAAAATAATTGCCCAACTCCAGATAGAAGCGAGCAGCAACCCGATCATAACACCTTTCACGATCCAACTCGCTTGCATAAACAAATGCAACATTCCAATTGTTTCTGGATTCGTTAGTTCACCATGCGGCATAATTTTTGTCCCTCTCAATGAAAGATGCATTTTTTAAAATTTTATAAAACAGATTATTTTATATTTTCTAAATTTAGGTAAAGACTCTAGTTTCACATAAATCCATGCGCTAAAACAAGACTTGTTTCTTAAATTTCCTTAAAAAGTGATGACGAGAGACATCCCTCAATGCACGCCCCTCTCATTTCACAACAGCATTTATGAAAAATATAACGATAAGGACTTCTCCATAAATACTATAAAAATAAAAGATATAAAAATGCATGATATAAAATCTATTATGCACCACCATCTTTACGCTTATGAAAAGAACGCTAAATCATCATACGCGTTTCTAGCTTAAAATACAGCGATAAGTCTTAGCACTTGAAAAGATTCATAAGAGGTATTTTATTCCTTTCTTAAGTGTTTTTGTACCCACTCACCAACTCCGCTTGTGACATGTAAGAAAAGTTTTTGATTAATTCGCGGCAATAGAGCTTGAAAAGAAAAAATTTTACAAGTTTCAGAATTATCTGAAAGTGACAACGCAATGAATTATCATTGTAAATAAATATGTTATCATCATAAAAGATGACGCTTTGCCTCAGGCTATTATTTCTCTCATTTTCCATCGAATTGAATACGGGGTACACCATCGGGCACAAAAAACGATACTAAACCACCCTACCACACCTCACAACAATGCGCCTCACCCATGCGCCCCTATTATAAGTCCTATATAATCTAGTGTAAGTCTCATGTAATCTCATTGTGTTATGAATTAGCCCCTTTCAATGCCTATCATCTCTCTGGTACCATGGTATAACGTACAAGCTTCTGTGACATGAAAAAAGCCTTTTCATATCTTTACTTCATGAAAACCGGCTTCTTCGCTCTCTTTGCTCACTTGCGATATTTGATCATTATTGCATTGAGAATGATCCATAAGGAACATTTTTACAATTTTTTCAATGATTTTAATTGTTTCAACATGAACAGATTTGAAATGAAAGTATTTTATTCTCTTCCTCTATTAGGGTTTGTGCCCGTAAGAAGTGATAATTTATCTTTCTAAGTCAATATATTATATAGAATAATATGCTTTTGAAACTTTAAATGCAAGAATGCATTTCTGCTTTGTATACATTGATCTCTCACTCATTTACTACGCTTAGAAGCGCACATAAATCGCGCATTATAGCACATAAAGTCATGCATGATGGATAGAAATGGATGAAACACGCGCTCTTATGATGCCAAATGATAATCCAGTAAAGAAACAAATCAAATTGCTTAAAAACACCCTTTAGATGTTTTGAGACAATTTTCGACCTAATGGCTTAATTATCATTTTATTGCAATATGTTGCTGGGTATATACATTTTTATAAAAACAAATCTTAATCCATTTTTATTTTTTTTGTACTTTTCTGTTGTTTTCCGATGCCAACAAACCTTTCTTCAAAAGAAAGAAAAATATCTTGAGTTTATAGAAGAAAATGGATGATATGACATTGTTTTTGAATCATAACATGGATGAGGTGTGTTTAATTTTGTGGGATATCATCTTCAATTTATTGTAGTTATTGTAGCAGAGGTGCTTTCTTTTGCTGTATCGTGTAACCTTGTTAGAAAACATCTAGGCTATGATAAATGTATAGTCTTAGATTATAGATTACTTTATATCTGCTGATCTCTCCTGAAACTGCTAATTCAATGAATAACACTTTTAACCAAGCATTTTTGCAAAAAGTTCTTTGGGTAAACGTCGCGGTTTTGCCTCCTCATTAATCAGAGCAATTTCAACTTTGGCTGTTACCAACGTGGTCATCTCATGCAAAATAGATTGCTCCATAAAAAAGCGGGCTCCTTGGATATGAGTAACACGTGTTTTAACGACTAAAAGATGATCAATTTTAGCGGGTCTTGAAAAATTAATTTCCATATGACGAACAACAAAAAACAGTTTTTCCCCCTCACCCCCTGCTGCTAACATCTTATTATTAAAACCGGTATCGCGTAAAAACTCTGAACGTCCTCGTTCAAAAAACTCAAGATAACGCGCATGATAAACTACACCGGAAAAATCTGTATCCGCAACATAAACGCGGACCTGAAAATTATGAAAAGCGTTTGTATGATTGCTCTTAAAAGGTGTTATTTCTGTCATCGACTTCATATCCCATAAAATCATCTAATATAGCAAATTATCTATCAATCAAAAGATTGAACACATTTTTGTGTTGAAGTTGTGAAAAGCAAAAGCAAAAAATCTTTAATAGTGCCAAACCTTTTTAGCCAGAATATGCTAAAAGAAGGCACGTCTCTTGTATTTTATGACCTTGCTATAAAATATTCACATAGTTTCTTTTAATAAAGAGAATGCCTTAGTCATCTTCCCCATCCCATAAAGATGTCTGAAGTGATGAATTGTCTTGAGCATCAGAAAGTTGAGAACGCCTTTGTATAGACGTTGTAGAGGCTGGAGCAGAAAGCCCTAAATGGCTCCAAGCCTTTTCAGTTAGAATGCGTCCACGAGCGGTTCTTTGAATAAAACCTTGTTGGAGCAAATACGGTTCAACAATATCTTCAATGGCATCGCGTGGTTCTGATAAAGCAGCAGCAATCGTTTCAATCCCCACCGGTCCCCCTAAAAAAGTTTCCGCAATCAGGAGCAAGTAGCGGCGGTCAAGCGGATCAAGCCCAAGATGATCAACCTCAAGGCGCGAAAGGGCTTCATCGGCGATTTTTTGGTCAATTTGTTTTGCCTGTTTAACCAGAGCAAAATCACAAACGCGCCGTAAAAGCCGTCCGGCAATACGAGGCGTCCCGCGTGCTCGGCGTGCAATTTCATGAGCACCATCATCACTGATCTTAACGGCAAAAAGTCGTGCATTACGCTGCACAATATATTCCAATTCTTCTATCGTATAAAAATTGAGACGAATTGGGATGCCAAAACGGTCTCGTAGAGGTGTGGTTAAAAGCCCCAAACGTGTGGTTGCTGCCACCAAAGTAAATTTAGCCAGATCAATTTTCACCGAGCGTGCGGCCGGCCCCTCCCCAATGATCAAATCAAGTTGATAATCTTCCATGGCTGGATAAAGAATTTCCTCAATCGCCGGATTTAAGCGATGAATTTCATCAATAAACAAGACATCACGTTCTTCAAGATTGGTCAAGAGAGCGGCTAAATCTCCTGCTTTAGCGATGACCGGCCCTGAAGTAGAGCGAAAATTAACGCCTAATTCTTTTGCCATAATCTGTGAAAGCGTTGTTTTTCCCAACCCCGGTGGCCCTACAAACAAAACGTGATCCAGCGCTTCTTGCCGCGTTTTTGCTGCTTCAATAAATATTTTTAAATTAGCCCGCGCCGCTTCTTGACCAATAAAGTCATCGAGAACTTGTGGCCTCAAGGAACGATCTGGATCGTTAGGAAGGGGGGCGGAACCCAGAAGGCGTTTATCTTCATCTTTATGCATTGTTACCTTGATTTTAAGTAGGAGAAGAAAGCAATTTGAGACTATGGCGGATCAGCAGGGCAGAAGAAACAGTTTCCCCCTCAAGAGCGTTCATCGCAAGAGCAAGAGCACGAGATGCATGCTCCCGTTCAAACCCTAGCTTCATCAACGCGGAAAGCGCATCATGCGCAGGTTGATTGGTCATCTCACGCTGAGAAACCGAAACAGTCTTGACCGCTTGTTCAAAGGGGAGTGTTTTACTTTTCAGTTCACCCACAATTCTTTCACTGACTTTTTTACCAACGCCCGGCGCTCGACTAATCATCGCAACATCATTTAAAGCAATAGCCTGTGCAAGTTCATCTGGCGATAAAGTACCCAAGATTGCCAAAGCAACCTTTGCCCCTACTCCAGGAACATTTTGTAGAAGACAAAACCACTCCTGTTCAGCTCTTGTAGCAAAACCAAAAAGGCGGATTGCGTCTTCCCGAACATGCGTTTCAATAAAAAGGCTTAACGCCTCCCCAACCGAGGGTAAAGAAGGACGCAGCCGATTTGACACAAAAACAACATACCCCACACCGTGAACATCAAGAAGGATATGATCATCAAAGATATGTTCAAGAGTGCCCTTTAATTTGCCAATCATGCTTCCACCCCACTCATATCGCCATCCTTGCCTGATAAGACCGGTCAACACTGTTACGGTGCATACTATGACAAAGAGCAAGAGCAAGAGCATCAGCCGCATCACTGCTATCAAATTCAGCCCGTGGGAGGAGAACTTTGACCATCATATGGATTTGTTCTTTAGCCCCATGTCCAACCCCAATAACTGATTTTTTCACTTTGTTGGGCGCATATTCAAAAACAGGAAGATTTGCTTGCGCAGGAACCAGTAGTGCAATTGCACGCGCTTGGCCAAGTTTTAAAGTTGCTGTAGCATCTTTGTTGACAAATACATGTTCTACAGCAGCTTCATGGGGCATAAATTGATGCACAACCTCTGAAAGACCTTTGTGGATCTGACATAGTCTGGAAGCCAGCTCACACTGTACATCAGAAGAAACCGTCCCTGCTGCAATAAACTGAAGACGATTACCCGCAACATCGATAACGCCCCACCCTGTACGCCGTAATCCGGGATCAATGCCTATAATACGAATCGTCTCTGCCATAAACTACAGTCTATACACTTTTCCCCCCTGTGAATAAAGATGTGAATAAAGACAAGACCACAAAGAAAACAGCAGTACAAGACAAAACCAGTAAAAAGATAATCATATCCCCCAAATTTATACAATTATAACACACAACGAACAGCATCTTTATGGAACACACTTTATGAAGCATAACTGAAATCAATCAAAACCATTCACACATCACAAGCAAGCACCTTATCAAGCACCCTCTAAAGCATAAAAATTCCCTTTCTGTATCATTTCCAATGCCATAACGGTTAAACATCGCAAACGAGAAAATAGATCAGTGCTGGATTGCACATTCATAAGTATAAAGAGGCTATGCAATGGATAGTATACACTTTACGGAAACTTTTTACATTATAGCATGACGCTACCACAATAACTCAACACATTGATTTACAAAGATAATTAATTATTTTGTATGTTGCATAAGAATCTCGAATATCCTAAGATTTTCTCATTACAAATCTGTTTATCTTGAATCAATCAAAACCATTCGCTTACATATGAAACGTGGGATTGCCGTATAGAGTGAAACTGTACAAGAAAGGACTAAAAATGCCTCTAATGAATTGTCTCAAGTTCCAAAGGCTGTTGCAACATTGAGAACTAGCAAAGATGATGATAGTGCCGGCTTGCTCTGTTGCAAGCGTAAAAATGAGAGAGGCTCAACGGATGTGAATAAGAACTGAGAGATATTTTTGAATATACTCATCACACCACAATAACATTGCATAGAGGGGGACATTGCATAGGGGCACAGAGAGCCTATAGGACATTCATTATATGGCACTTTATTTTGGATATTTTATTTTACGCGAGGGAAAATAACTTCCATTCAAAACAAAAGAAGCCCCAAAACTGCAACAATGTGTATCATCCTCATTAACACACACTTTACAGCAGCTTTATAGGCATAAATTATAGAGCATAAATAAATTGATGTACAAGCCCCCACTCTATCTTAGAGCCAGATCATTATCAGAGCCAAAACAAAATCACACGATAGATCAACAGAAAGTGTTCCAGCTGCAATCAACCAAAGTCGATTTCCCACAAAGACCAACCATACCCTATTCCATGCCATAATTCGAAATCAATACCTATCCCTCTCTCAGCTATAAACTCAAGATATTTCCTACGCCAAATAGAAATTAGGCAGAAAAAAGCACTCTAGATTAGTTTTAGTTGTGAAATTTCGGTTGTAAAAAAAAATGGGTATACTGCTCTAAATATCGTAAGAAAGAAGCAGGAGCTATTATTCTCAGAACGCCCAAAAGCTGTTTTCAGTAATTCAATTTATTTTCCCACTGGATTATCATCGCTTAAACGTACAGCCGCCGCTTATTGACCAAAGCGCTTAAACTACAGCCGCATCTCTAAATGAAACAAAATGCACGCTTCTAAACGTAATGAATGAGAACAAATTGACGGAAATTTTCTGGCAATTCATGCCAATAAAAGGGAAATTTTCCAATATTGGTGTATGAAGTGACACTTTTACAATTTCTTTTTATTTGTTACGATGACATTTCCCCTTCGCACAAAGCAAGGGAGTACCTCTAAGAACGCCCAAAGGCTGTTTTGAGCAATTCGATTTGTTTTCCCACTGGATTATCATCTTCTAGAGCACAGGAGGCCGCAGTTTCCCACCCAGCACGCATATAGGTTATGCGCGCTTCTAAACGCAATGAATGAGAAACAAATTGGCGAAAAACTTCTGGCAATTCATGCCAATGCGGGGTTTCAAGTTCCAATGTCGGTGTATGAAGTGACACTTTTACAATTTCTTTTTTTATTTGTTCTGATGACATTTCCCCTTCACGCTCTGCGCGAAGAAGAAGGAGTTGAGAAGCGATTTGCATAAGTCGTGTACTTAAATACATAGCCTCTTTCGCATAGACTGCAGAAACCTCTGCCGAAAGAGAGCGTGCCACTAATTTCCCTTCTGAGTCAATATACGCTGCGGTTTTTTCAATCAGCGCCATTGTTTCTTCATAGAGACGATTAAAAGCATTTTCAAAAGCATTATGCTCAATCATGATAATAGGTTCATCATATGGACGTTTATGTACACTCACGCTTTTATACTCCAAGTATCAGCACAAAATCATACCCCTTAACGAATAGAGTATTAAAAAGTTTCTTTTGTTGCTGTATAGAACGCTTTTTTTTAAAACTGCTACCTCTTTTATTTTTTTTGCGCAACGCACTTTTTATACTAAGGTTAACGTACCCAACAAACACTATAGGAATGTTTTTTATAAACGGATCATTTTCCTTGAAAACGACCACTGCCAAGATTGCCGTTTTTCACAATAATAAGCGACTCCAAATTGCAAAGCAATACCCGTTATTATTAAGAAGGTATCGGAAAAAAACGTTTCTGTCATCACTGTTTTTATAATTTGTCCAAACATCGCAAAAATGGTTCCCGTTACAAAGACCGGTAAACTATGTTTTCCTAAAATTGCTAAAGGATGTTTCTGAGAGACATAAAACCATTTATTGATGCGCGGCAAAGAAAGAATGAGAAAGGCTAATGCAAGAACATGGAGTAAACGTGGCAAGCTTAAAAAGGTTTTATTAAAGTTCAACAATGGGGAAGACCAGCCAAGCCACCCCAAAATGCCCCACCAGTTTAAGCGAACCCATAACAGCGCCAACAAGAGATACGCTGCCGCACAAACAATCCAAAAAGACTGAAAAGCGATTTTTTTTTCTTGTTTAAGCGCTAAAGTACTGGTCAATCCTATGACGAATAAGAATTGCCAAGACAAAGGATTTAAAAACCACTTTCCCTTTAAAGGATAAGAAGGAGGAGCAATTTTATAAAATCCGCAGATAAGATACAGTGTAAAGGAGCCCAAAAGCAGCCATTTTGTCTGCTTACAACTCAAATAAAGGATAAAAGGCGCAAAAAACATCAAAACGATATAAAGAGGAAGAATATTATTATATCCCAATTGATGCCCAAAGCTTAAGGTACTCAAAAATGCGATACCAGGCTCTTTAAAAAAGAGTCCCACATTGTTCATCGATAAAAGTTTTTCTGTTCGCCATAATAAAAAGGCAGCAAAAAAAAGACTTAACGTGACAAAAGTCGTAAAAAGATATGCCCCATAGAGCTGCAGAGCTCTGTACCAAAGTTTTCGGATAATAAAAGCAAAGGATTTTTGCTGTAACCGTCCATGAAAGCTTAACCCAAGAGCAATCCCTGAAAGCAAAACAAACACTTCTGCACAATCAGAAAAACCGAAATTTCTATGAGTAAAAGACTCATAGATCGTTCTGGGAATATGGTTGATGAAAATCGTCAATAAGGCTAAAGAACGAAAAACATCAATACGTGTATCACGGCGAAAAGATTGAGTATTATGCTCACGAATACCTTGGTATTTCATCAGTGGACTCCCACACGTCACACCCCCCTTGAAGTCCCATAAAAATGGTGCTTACCCTTATTGCCAACAAGCATGAACAGGATGAAATTTTAATTTTTAAGTGTCAAGTTTCATTTTAAGCGTTTATTTTTTTAAAAGCAAAAGTTTTTTAAAGGCAAAAGAACGAAAAGCGTCCATACGTGTATCACAACAAAAAGGCGACATATTATGCTTAAAAACACTTTCATTTCTCATAAACAGGCTTCCACACACCCACAAATCCTTTAAATTAGGTGAAAATGGTAGTCACTTTCATCGCAAATAAGCATAATAGAATGAAACTTTAATTTTTAAGCGTTATTTTTTCTAAGAAACAGGGATTTGACATGACAGAACAAAAAAATAAACCAATTGATCCACCTCTTTTCCCTCAGTTGATTTTAACACTTGATGTTCGGCGCAACACCCCACACACATTTTTGCAGCAAATTTTGCAAACAAAGTCTTTTGCATGCGTCATCCTCTATGATTCTGAAAAGTTGAAAGATGATAGCTCTTTTTTACAACAACAAGCGCAAACCTACGCAGAAGATATTCAACATCATGACGCAACCCTTCTCATCGCTGATGACAGCCGCATTGCTGGGCGCATAAAGGCTGATGGATTGCACATAGAAGATGATCTTAACGCTCTTGAAAGCTTCAAAAATCAGCAAAAGGAACAAAAAATTATAGGATTTGGCAATTTACGCAATCGCCATAGTGCTATGCTTGCAGCGGAAACAGGTGTTGATTACCTGTTCTTTGGAAAACTCGGGGCTGATAAAAAACCCCAAGCGCACCCCCGCAATCTCCAGTTAGCAACATGGTGGGCAGAAATTATGCAAACCCCCGCCATTATCCAAGCAGGAAGCGATTTTTCAACCTTTGATGAAGTCTTAAAGACTGGATGTGAATTCATTGCTGTAGAAGAAGTGATTTTTGGGAACGACAACCCCTTAATACTGCTTAAAACAATGCAAGAAAAATGTGAGAAAACCCCCTTGTAATATAGGAGGAGAATTTATAAATAAAGTGTTAATAAAAATCCAAATACTCACCACTATATTACTTATATAGAACACACAATAACAGATAAAGAGAATACCTCGAAACTCAATAAAATTGCTTAATAATTCAATCAAATTGATAAAAAACTAGCGTCTTTTTTCATATAATATATAGAAAAAAGGATCATAGAAACTTTCTCGTTCAATGTCTTATAAAGACAAAGCATTGTGATTGGGGAAAATGGTCATTTTCAATATTGGTACTGAATACCAATAGCTGACGATACAAATATGCAGGGGACATAAAAATGCAATATAGCGGAACACTTGAAGATCTTAAAAACATAATTCGCAAAGCTGGATATCAAATCAAAGAAACTAAACCTCTATCACATCCATCCCCTGAAGGATATCAGATCAAAACCTCCGAAGGAGGCACTACTAATTGGTTTAAAAGCACAGGAAAACTTCAAGTTCAAGGCAGCGCAAACATAAAACAAAAGCTAACAGAAGATTTAGCAAAGCATCTAGAAGAAACATCAACGATTCCTTCCTCAAAAACTGCTTCCAATCCTTCAAATAAAAAAATCTTTATCGTTCATGGCCATGACCATATTGCTCTAGAGCAACTTGAACTTATTCTTCGCAGGCTTGGTCTCGAACCATACATCTTAAAAAATACTGGTGGTAATGGTTTAACCCTCATTGAAATTTTGGAAAAAGAAGCTTGTAAAGATTCTATAGGATTTGGTATTGTACTATTTACTCCCGATGATATAGGCTATGCTAGATCTGACAGAGAAAAAAAAGAACAATTTCGTGCACGACAAAACGTTATTTTCGAAATGGGCATGTTAACCGCTGCACTTTCTCGCAAAAATGTCGCTATTCTAAAAAAACAAGACCTTGAACTCCCTTCAGATTTTGGTGGGCTTAAATACATTCCTTTTAATGAACACGTAAAAGAAACACTTCCGGATCTTTTTGATCGACTATGTGAAGTTGGCTACAATTTAGATGCAAAAAAATTTGCTACAGCAACACGTTAAATTTGAATAATGCTTATGTTTATTTTTTAAAGCGCACGCCCAAAACCACAAGGCACCCCACCACATTCCACAGACACACACATCCTATAGGCTCAAAGAAACAATCACCCCCCCACCCTTCTTCAAACAGCAAGCGATTGTGCAAATTTTAGTGAAGAGACCGCGTGTGTATTCATTACCGTGAAAGAAATCATTTTAGTCCCTTTAATAAACACGGGGATGTTGTCATGATTTTGGTAATCGTTCCAGAAAGGTTTAAGAGGCAGATAGCCTCTGATTAGATTAAAGAAAAATAGGAAATTCACGTCGGGCATGTACTACAGCTACAATTTCGATTTGATTTGCAGCTACTCGATACAATATAAGGTAATTTGGATGCGCTACAATTTCTCGTAATCCTAATACCTTCTCACTCTGTCTGTATAAATATGGATGTTCAGCCAATGGCAGTACGGATGCTTCCAAAAACCTTTTCATTCGGCGCGCAGCAGATGGATTTTCGCGAGCAATATAGGTAACATCTGACGCAAATTGTCGCGCGCCGAAGACAACCAAACAACCGGAAGCATCACTTGTCCTGTTCAGCTTCAAGCTGACTGATTATAACTTCCATTTCAGCCATAACCTCATCATGCGGAATAGGAGGATATGGATTTGCAAAACTTCTCGCTACCTTATCGCGCAGCCATGCAGTGTAGCTGCTTTCCTGTTCAACGGTTTCGAACTCTGAAATTAGCGGAGAAAGGGTGGTCTTCATAATATATGTCCTTTCTATTCCTGAATATTGAAGATAATTACTATTGGTTATGTTGTCAATATTAGCGAATTGAAAATGTTTAACTTTTAAGCGTCCAAAGTTCTTTTGATCTTAAAACTTAAGGCTTTTTAACCCTCTCAAAAAACACGGATCTGATATCATGATTTTGGTAATCGTTCCAGAGAGGTTTAAGAGGCAGATAGCCTCTCATTAAAAAACAAATTTTGTAAGTAAAAAACTATTTTTATTGTAAATTTCCTAAAATTACTTTATGAATTAAAGGATGTTTTGGTCGCATACG
Source organism: Bartonella sp. CM86QHHN (assembly GCF_042194695.1). Lineage (NCBI taxonomy): Bacteria > Pseudomonadati > Pseudomonadota > Alphaproteobacteria > Hyphomicrobiales > Bartonellaceae > Bartonella > Bartonella sp. CM86QHHN. The sequence goes on along the minus strand of NZ_JBHIND010000006.1, from coordinate 223 downwards.
CAACGACCAAAAGGGGCCTTGAAAACCCTAGATCCGAGCGTAAAAATGAACCCACTTTGTGGGTATCCCGGAATTCCGGGAGTTTTTGCTATGTCCAGGTGCTTTAAGCACTAAAAGCAAAAAGGCTGACTCGGATTCAGTGTTTTCAAGCTCCCGGAATACTCATGCGAGGGCGCTCGCAACCGGCGGGGAAAAATGCAATCTCAAAATCTTAATATTGATC